>JAURLM010000311.1 GCA_030831265.1 Chloroflexota bacterium | reverse complement strand
CGCGACCGCCGTGACCGAAGCTGGTCAGGACTTCAAGAGTTTCACGCTCGATGATATAGACCTTGAAGTTCTGGCCATCGGCGAGGTAAAGGTACTTTTGCTCCGGATCCTTGGAGAAGTCGATATCCCACGTAGACCCTTGGTTCAGAGTCTGAGGAGCTACCTGAGCTTCCTTAACGAAAGTGCCGTCCTTGCGGAAGACCTGAATTCGGTCCGAACCACGGTCGCACACATACAGCAGGCCGTCGTTTGACGGAATTGCACAGTGAACGGGGCCGCGGAACTGCTGCGGCAGCGGTGCTCCCGGCGTGTAGTCTACGCGATCGTCCACAGGACGATTGCCATAAGCACCCCAGTAGCGCTTGAACGCACCGGTATTCAGGTCGAGAACAGCAACACGCTTGTTGCTGTAACCGTCCGCGAGGAACACTTCGTTTGCTTCTGCATCAATTGCCACTTCTGCCACTTGGGCAAAGTGCGTGGTGCTGTTGCTGTCGGCGTCATTGCCAGGCTCACCGTACTGGGCAACGAATTGTCCGTCGCCAGTGAAAACGAGTACGTGTGAGTCGCCGCCGCCATTGCCACCGATCCATACGTTGCCGTTGGGAGCTACGTCGATACCGTGATTGGAAGCTGGCCAAGTGAAACCTTCACCCGGGCCGCCCCATGCGTTGACAACGTTACCTTCCGGATCAAATTCAATGATGGGTGGTGCAGGGGTGCAGCACTCGCTGACGCCAAGCTTCAGGCCGATTTCAGTGGCCCCACCAAACATGGAGTCCTGATCTCGGTGAACAATGAAGACGTGGTCACGAGCGTCAACGTCAACACCAATTGTGCGACCGAGAATCCACTGATTGGGGAGTGGTTTCGGCCAGAATGGATCCACTTCGAACGCGGGGGCCATGATCATGGAGCTTGCAGCTTCTGCCGGCTCCTGCAGCTGAGATTGGCTCACGCCGATCGCTGCAAGCGCAACTGCGAAAGTGGCTCCTGCCGCATATTTGATATGTCTTGTCATTCTTCTTCCTCCGGGGTAAGTCTCTACTGAGGCTTTGTTTTTTTTAGACCGGTGAGCAGTATACTCACTTATTGCCGGACAGTATACTCGGAAAAAATTTTTCGCCGACGGCCTCAATCTCGGCAAAAATTGTGTTGATGCTTTCCATGTTGCGATTCTTTTATCTAATAATTACAAGGGCTTGAAGATGTCTTGGGTCAATAACGTGAAAGCTGTGTCTGCTTTCCTTCTATCCTGCTCGCTGGTAGCTGTGGTGCTGGGTGTGACATCAAGCCGACCAGCATTGGCTGACGACGTTCCGCTGCGTGTTGCAGTGCAAGCCTTCATCAAGCCCGAAGGGTCGGAGCTTTCCGTGTTGATGCGCGTCCCGATGGACGCCCTGGGTGAAATCGATTTTCCTACCCGGGGGATTCCAGGTTCGCTCATATTTTCCGAAGCTGACAACGCTCTTGAAACTGCCGCGTACACTTACATCATTGGATCTGTGCAGTTGTATGAAGAGAACAATCTGCTGACCGACTACACGCTCAGGAAAGTGAGAGTGTCGCTTCCCTCCGACAGATCCTTCAACGCCTATGACCTTGCTTTGGAAAACATCAATCGGCCGAAGTTGGATGACAGCCTGGAACTTTACTGGCGTCAGGGAATGCTTGACCTGCTCGTGACTTACAGAATCGAGTCTGAATCCTCTCGATTTTCAATAGATCCCCGTCTCGCCGGGCTGGGCGTCGAAACGAATACAGTCTTTCGTTATGTTCTGCCTGATGGCGCTGAGCGAGCCTTCAGCTTCATCGGTAATCCGGGACTTGTTTACCTGGATCCCAGTTGGTTTCAAGCCTCCTGGCGATTCGTCGTGCTTGGTTTCGAGCACATCTTGGAAGGGACCGATCATTTGCTGTTCTTGCTTTGTCTTGTGATTCCATTGCGCAGCATGCGCTCACTGGTGCCTGTGATTACGTCGTTCACGATAGCGCACTCCATTACGCTTATTGGCTCCGTTATGGGCGTTGTTCCTTCCGTGCTCTGGTTTCCGCCCTTGATCGAGACTCTCATTGCCTTGTCGATCGTTTACATGGCGTTCGAGAACATCATTGGTTTCGATCAGCGGACGCGCTGGCTGGTTACCTTTGGGTTCGGTCTGGTTCACGGCTTTGGCTTCTCATTCCTGCTGACTGAAAGTCTGCAGTTTGCCGGGGGCTATCTGGTCACTGCACTGCTGTCGTTCAACGTTGGTGTCGAGCTTGGGCAACTCCTGGTTCTCTGTATCGTCGTTCCAACGCTTGCGGTGCTTTTCAGGAAGCTGCCGTCAGAGAAGGTTGGCATCATTCTGCTCTCTGCACTGGTGGCCCACAGTGCATGGCATTGGATGGCCGAGCGGTTCAATGCGTTGATGCAGTACGATATTCGCTGGCCTGTGATGAATGCCGACTTCTACGTCGGACTTGCGCAATGGGGCTTGCTGCTCATCGTGGCGGGGGGGGTGTTGTGGGTCATGAACGGGTTGTTTCAGAAGCTGGGTGTTGATGACGCGCCAGCCGCAGCACAACAAAAGAAAGTTACCGCGTGAATTCTACTCGCGGTTGATTCGACAAGCCAGCGCTTCGGAGGTGCTGGATGAAAGCAAAGTTGACAATAACAAATCACGGGGCGCTTGAGTAACGGCGCAGCACGTGCTGAGACTCATCTGCGCCGAATATATTGCCGCGGTCATCTGCGGTTATTCCCTCCGGCCCGCTGCTGCCGTCTGTAGGAGATGTGTTCGGATCGGGGATGAAGGCTGACACGAACCCCGAGATTGCGCTTCCGACCCTTATGCCCCGGTACCATCCTGAATTGCGTCCTGGGCCGGAATTCGACTCCGAGTCAGCGACATAGAGGGTATCCTTTGCGTCGATGTATAGTCCGCTTGGGCGTCCGAACTGCGTCCATGTATCCAGCCAGTTGCCGTCCTGGTCAAAGATCTGAATCCGGTTGTTGCCTCTGTCCGCAACGAATAGACGGCCCCTGGAGTCCATGGCAAGATCGTGCGGCACATCAAACTGGCCGGGCCCTGTGCCTTTTCCGCCCCATTCCATCTGGTACTCACCCGCGCTGTTGAATTTGACTATCCGGTTGTTGCCGTCGGGGGAATGGCCGTCTGCCACAAAGATGTTGCCGTTTGAGGCCACAAGTACATCGTTCGGTTGGTCAAAGACTCCGTTGCCCTTCCCGGCGATTCCCGGGAGTCCAAGGCTCATCAGCAACTCTCCGTCAGCGCTGAACTTGTGGACCTGATGTCCTTGGTTCCGGACAGGG
>JAURLM010000310.1 GCA_030831265.1 Chloroflexota bacterium | reverse complement strand
TTCAGTGGTGCTGCGCTAATTGCACATCGTGTGATGGTTCGGTTTGCGGCGCAGTTTAGCGCTATATCTAACATCTCGTGCAAGTGCAACTGGCTTTGCGTAGGTTTGAGTGAGGCGAGAACAATATTGCTGCGTAAATTGCTTGCACACACACCTAGGGCTACACTGTCGCCACAGCCGCAAGAGCACCACCGCATGAAACGCCGCTCCGGCACGGCGCAGCGTCACAGGGCTGAAACGCTCCCGCAAACAGCTACACCAAGCGGAAACGGAACCATGACAACCACGCAAAAATTTTCTTACGACAATTTATTCTCCAGGCAATCCGAGTCAGCGCCTGTACGAAAAGTCGCCCACGCGAAGTACGACTTCGCAGTTGCCTACCCGGCACCGGAGACTTTACCTATGTACGGCCTGATCGAGGCTCTCAAGGCAAAGGTAGATTCTGATGGTGAGCAGGTTGCACGGGAGATGGCTTACTACCCGCATGTACTGGGGTCGCCGGAGCTTCGTGAATACACTTCCGCCAAGTTGAAGGAAGACCGGAACATTGACGTGGACCCGGATGGGATTGTGCTGACGGCCGGTTCCGGTGAGTCTATTGCCCTGCTAATCCAGGCGATCACTGACCCCGGGGACGTGGTGCTGACGGAGCAGTTCGTTTACGGCGGCACGCTGAACCAGCTGCGAAAGTTCAAGGCTGACGTTGTCGGTGCTCCCATTGATGACAAGGGACTCATCCCTGAAGCGCTTGAAGAGACCATCAAGAAGCTGACGGCAGAAGGCCGCAAGCCGAAGTGGCTTTACACCATCCCTGAGCACCAGAACCCGACGGGTTCAACGCTGCCAGACTCCCGACGGCGGGAAATCCTGGACATCGCGCACCGCTACGGCATGCCAATCATGGAGGACGAGTGCTACATCGACCTTCGGTTTGATGGCGAAGCGCAGTCCGCATTCCGAGAATTGGATGACAGCGGCATCGTAATGCACGTCGCATCGTTCTCGAAGCTGATCGCACCGGGGCTCCGCATGGGTTACTTCGTGGCGTCGCAGGAGGTGACGGAGCGTGCGCTCAGTTTCAAGCACGGCTCAGGCCCTAACCAGTTTGCGGCATACGCAATTACCGGTTACCTGAAAGAAAACCTGCATAAGCACCGTGACACGTTCAACCCGATCTTGAAAGAGAAGAAGGAGGCCATGCAGCGAGGTCTTGAGGATCACTTCTCAGGTACCGGAGCCACATGGTCCAACCCGCAAGGCGGCTGCTACACGTGGCTTGAGTTGCCAGAAGGCAAGGACATATCAGCGATTCGTGATGAGGTGTTTGACGCGGGTGTCGGCTACCTTGCCGGTATCAACTTCGCACCCAACGGCGACGGCCAGAACATGGCTCGATTGTGTTTCGCATTCGAGACGCCAGAGAAGAACTACGATGGCATCGCATTGCTGGCGCAGTTGTTCCGCAAGCACGGTGTGATGTAGATAACGTCCGCCAGTCCTGTTGAACATGAAAAACGAAAGCGCTCCGGGCGATAATCTGCCCGGAGCGCTTTGTTATTCCAACAAAATGACCTTACGCAGCCTCGTCCAGGTGCGTTGACGCTGCCCGTACTGACTCCGCTTCGGGTACTGTCAGCAGGCTGCCAATGTCAAGCAACATGATCATTGCCTGGCCTGTCTTGGCGATGCCGGTCAGGTACCCGGAATTATCACGAGAAATGACACCGGATGGCGGCTCAATGCTGCTCTCTGGGATCCGGCTAACTTCCGAAACTGCATCAACAACAATTCCGAGTTCTGTCCCGTTTACGTCCACCACGACAATTCGGAAGTCATCGTCTCTTTCGACAATGTCCATGTCGAATCGCTTGCGAAGACACATGACTGGAATAATCTTGCCTCGCAGGTTAATCACACCTTCAATAAATTCTGGTGCCCGTGGAACCGCGGTGATTTCCTGCAACCGGATGATTTCACGGACGGCAGCAATATCCAGGCCAAACTGCTCCGCATCCAGATCGAAAACCACTAGCTGACGGTGCGGGCCGGAAGCCTGTTCCGCAGTTTCGGATTTTGATCCAACTGCAACAGAACGTTTCTTCGCTTCAGGTTCGGTGCGTTTTGTTCGTTTCTTTGTTTTTTTGACCGCCGGTTCCGCCGTCATTGTTTGCACTGCTGTCTTTTCTGCGTGTTTTGATTCGCTGTCAGCATCTGCCGTGATTTTTGCGTTTGCGGCATCGATCATCGTTGATGAAAGCACGCCGTAGGCAGTTGCCCATGCGTTCTTCAACTCATCGTTCCACTCGTCGCCAAGTCCCTTCTCGAGGGTCCACAGCAGTGTTTCGCCAACCACTGCATAGTGGGCAGGTTCCGCTCCGTAACCGACATGCCGAACACCGAGGTCCTGCACGTGCGGAACAATGCTTTCCAGGTTGTCCAGTGAAGCGACAACGCGGCCCAGCATCGCCAACAAAGCCTTTTTCTGACCCGCCATATCATCAGCGAACAGCCCGCGTACTCCCGGTGCAACTTCGAATAGCCGGTCGTAAAAGAGATCTGCCGCAGTGTCCGCTATTGGCAGCACTTGCTTCCAGCTGGACTTAACTAATTCAATCTGCTCAGGAGTCATCAGGATTTAATTCCCATAGAAGGTGGGTTGGTACGGGGAACATTATTTCTCACTGCCAGGGTCAACTAGCCAGCAGTGAGACCGGTCGGTAGCTTCACGATCAATACCATGATGCGTGACAAGAATTACAGGTGAAACCGTGAAAGCCGCTGTACGGGGCGGGCGAATACCGACAGTAGACACCCGTATTTGGCACCAAGATCGAGCGCATCAAACTTGAGGTCATCGCGGGTTTCGCCGGGTGGAAGCACCACCCGACGACTCGGTACTCGGGCAACGATGAGCGCACAGGTGTAACTAGTTGCCGGGCAGTCCAGATACGAGTTTGTCGCAGCGGGCCAATGCTTCTACGTTGCCACCACCCTGGCACAGGATGATTACGTTGCCGTAGACCATGTAGTCGCCGCACTTCGGGGCAAGGCTGCCGCCACCGCCGCCAAACGTAACCCCGGACGTGCGCCTGTCCCGGACTCCCTCTTTCCACGTGGATTCCGCATCAGTGACCTCTTCTAGCAGCGCAGTGCCATCTGCTAACGCCGCCTGATGGGACGCCTTGAAATCCCGGCATGATGTTGAAATCTATGGATAACGCCAGCTACGAGGTCTGACTAACCGCGGCGCTGGCTTTGCCGAGTGCTTCTTTGAGCTTGCGGAGCCGGTTCAGGTGGTCGTCCACATCTCGGACCTGGTCACCCATCGTGTTCACGCTGACATGCGTCGCGCCAATCTCGCGCCAGCGGGAGACAGTCTCCGCCCAGCCATCAACATCGTCGCCACGCACAGTGACACGGCCATCCAGGCCAATCTCAGATGGATCGCGGCCGTATTCGACCGCGTACTCACGCATTCGTTCGAAAGTGGAGCGGCCATTGGCATCCGGGGAAAACTGCGGCATCCAGCCGTCGGCCATACGCGCGATCCTGCGAACGACGCGGTCTTCGCCACCACCGAGCCAGACAGGTATGGGACGCTGAACTGGCAGCGGGTTGATGCCGACATCAGTGACTTTGTGCCACTTGCCCTCGAAGTTGACTGACCTGCTGCGCCAGAGCAACCGCATTAGCTCAATCTGCTCCTCAGAGCGTTCGCCGCGATTATGAAATTTCTCGTTCAGGGCTTCGTATTCGACATCGTTCCAGCCGATACCGATGCCGAGCCGTAGCCTGCCACCGCAGAGCACGTCCAGCGTGGCGGCCTGCTTCGCCAGCAGCACGGTTTGACGTTGCGGTGAGATGAGTATGCTGGTTGCAAAGCCCATCTTCGGGGTGATTGCGCTGATGAAGCTGAACAGTGTGAGCGGCTCCATGAAGGCGTCATCAACGTCGTAGGTACCGCGCCAGCCGGGGCGAGAGGCAGGGTTTGCGCCGATGACATGGTCGTACGCGGCGATGAACCGGTAGCCAAGCTGCTCGACACCCTGTGCATAGGCTTTAACTACTGAGGGGTCACGCTGGATTTCGGTCTGGGGATATATGACGCCAATCTGCAATTTTTGTTCCTGTTGCCGTGGAGTAGTGGTCAATTTGCAGTCGGGATGAACGGCTCCGTGGACAGTGCGGAACGGGTTTTCATCCGTGCCCCGATGATACCGCTGCCCCGGAAAGTTTGAACACGCTGGCGGGTAGTGAGACGCGGGTTAGCTATGGGTTTCCACTGAGGCACAAGACATTCTGCATTTCTTCCAGCATTCGGTATCCTGTTAGTAGCGCAACTACTTGGACGCGGTTACGGTCGCCCTAATCCTGCACCGTGCCAAAACGTTCAAACGGCAACACGGAACTCTATGCTGCTTCTTGAGTAAGTGACATACGGCGGTCTTCAAGCGGGCCGCCGCCCACGCAGCCGCAATCACCGCAGCTGCGCACTTTTCACGTGTCACAACTCGGCCACCCACGGAACCAGACAGCATGATCTCCGCACAAAACCTTGAAATGTCGTTCGGCGCGCGAACCCTCTTTGCGCCAGTCAGCTTCACCGTCTCCAAAGGCCAGCGAGTTGGCCTCGTGGGGCCAAACGGCGCCGGCAAATCCACCATGCTCCGCATCATCGCGGGCCTGATGACCCCAACCTCCGGCAAAGCCAAAGTTACCGGCGGCGAGATGGCTTATCTAAAGCAGGAATCCGACATTGCACTTGATGTCACTCTCCGTGAGGAGATGTGGACGGCAATGCCGGAAGCCAACGAGGCGCGACTGCGAATCGCAGAAGTTGAGTCGCTGATGGTCGAGCGGCCGGAAGACGCCGCAGACCTTGCCACTGAGCTTGACCGGCTGCATGACCGATTCCGTATGCTGGGCGGAAACGCCGTCGAGCCTGATATTCGTCGCATCACCAGTGGCCTGGGGTTTAGTGAACAGGACATGGACAAGGCGTGCGGTGACTTCTCAGGCGGATGGCGGATGCGCATCTCGCTGGCAAAAATACTGGTTCGCCAGCCAGAACACCTGCTGCTCGACGAGCCGACGAACCATCTCGACCGTTCAGCGCGGGACTGGCTTCGCACAGAACTGTCTGAA
Source organism: Chloroflexota bacterium (assembly GCA_030831265.1). GTDB lineage: Bacteria > Chloroflexota > Dehalococcoidia > Lucifugimonadales > Lucifugimonadaceae > JAJCYX01. The sequence continues at coordinate 2,195 of JAURLM010000310.1, read as the reverse complement.
TATCCCGGCACGATTCTCATCGTCACGCATGATGGAGAGTTCCTGGACCACGTCGCCAACCGCGTGCTGAGCATTGAGCACGGCAAGGTCGTGGCGTACGCCGGCAACTACACGCAGTTTCTTGAACAAAGGGTTGAGCGGGATGAGTTGCAGACTATCGCCGCTGACCGCCAGCAACGGCAACTGGCTCACCAGGAACGGTTCATCGAACGCTTCCGTTCGAAGGCGACGAAGGCTCGGCAGGTGCAGGGTCGCATAAAGATGCTCGAAAAGATTGAGCGCATCGAGCGGCCTGAAGAGACTTCAGCGACCAAGTTCCGCATCCACTCGTCCGGGCGCGTCGAACGAGTGGTGTTGCAGGTTGATGGTCTGGGCCACGAATGGGAAGGCGCTCCGGTGCTGTTGGACGTAGCCCTCGAAGTCGAGCGCGGCCAGAAGGTTGCGCTGGTTGGTCCGAACGGCGGCGGCAAGTCGACTCTCCTGCGAATCCTTGCCGGCGTTGTGGAGCCGACCGAGGGCAAATTGACGTGGTCCGAGCGTGCGCGGGTTGGCTACTACGCGCAGCACCAGGATGAATCGCTGGACCGACGTGAAACGGTGCTGGGCGAGGTGCGCAAGGCCGCTGGTGACCAGCCGGACGGCACGCTCCGAGGCGTGCTGGGCAGGTTCCTGTTCAGTAACGACGACGTTTTCAAGTCGGTGTCGATGCTGTCGGGTGGCGAGAAATCCCGGCTGGCGCTGGCAAAATTTCTCATTGAGCCGAACAGCGTGCTGTTACTGGACGAGCCAACGAACCACCTTGACGCGGTGACGCGGGATGAGCTGCTGGGTGCGCTGGATGAGTACGACGGTACGATCATCTGTGCGAGCCATGACCCGGCAATCGTTGAAGAGATTGCCACGCACGTCTACAGCGTGGAAGGCGGCGAGGTAACGCTGTCCGAAGTGCGGGTTTAGGCCTGCGCCCTCCCCCGCACTTCCTGGCAAAGCTGCTTACTTGAGCGGGCTGAAGGGGAACGGCTTGAACAATCGGCTCTCCTGGCGCTTTGGAGCAGGGCCGCCTGGCGCTGGCCAGATTTTCTTCGCAATCATCTCCGCGCGCACGTTGTCACGCTCTTCCAGCGACTTGTAGGCCCACATGTGCGCCCACTCATTCAGGCCGCCGAACTCCGAGTACCACGCACCGATGAATGATGAGTGCTTCCGACGCTCGTCGATGGCCTTTGACCATGCGTCGATGACCGCTGGAATCTCGCCGGTCGAGTAGTCGTAGATTCGCAGTTCGTAGTACGGGCCGTGGTCACCGACGATCGACTCGTCATTGAACGGCGCAGGGTAGTAGATATCAGCGGCCTGAGCGGCGAGGATGCTGGCGGTTGCCGGGGGCCAGTTGCCCACGCCGTTGACCTTCTGGCGAATCTCAGCTCGCTCGTTGAGGTCGTTGTAGGGCCAGACATGCAGCGCCTGGTTGAGCGGGCCAAACTCGGTGTACCAGTATCCGAAAAGTCGTGAGTAGTCGAGGCGACCGCCGGACAGTGCGTCCTTGAGTATCGTTTCGTACTGCGGCAGCGTGCGGGGCTTGAGGTCGTAGGTTCGGAATTCGTAGATCATTGTTTTGTTCCTGTTTGGAGTTTGCGAAGTTTCGTTGCGATTGTAGTGGGTGGTTGTTCGAGGAACGCGGCCGATGTTTCAGCGGGAAGATATCACGAACTGGCGAGGTCAACACGATGCGCGGTTGTTGATTGTGTGGCGTCTGATCCGCCGCCGGGTTCCTCGCTCTGACTTGAAACGAAGGCACGCACACGTAGCGATTCGCTCATCCTCACGTTTTGCCCTGTCACTGCTAAGATGCTCAGTTGAAAAACCTCAAGGGTCCATCATCAGCCTGTGTGTCGCCGATGACAGCCATTCGCAACAGGTGACCAGTTAGAGCGGAGCAAACTTACATGACTTCCGGAACCACCGCATCCGAAGCGACATCTCGAATTTCATTCACGTCCAAGGTTGGCGGGGACGACCTGTTCACCCCGGAGTTCGCAGCCGTAATCTGCGAGCTGCACGACAGGTTCGACGAGCGCGTCGACGGAGTGCGTGCGGCCCGTGCCGAAATGCTTCGCAAGGCCCTGAATGGCGACCCGGTGACTGCGCTGCCGCCTTCCCCGGCAACCACTACTGAATGGAAGGTTCCGCCGGTT
>JAURLM010000309.1 GCA_030831265.1 Chloroflexota bacterium | reverse complement strand
GCCAGCGATAGTAGGTGTTCTCGGTGACACCGATGTCGCGTATCGCCAGGGCAACCTTTTTGCCGTTGGCGACTGCCACTTCTACCTGTCGGAGCTTGTTCAGAATCTGCTCCGGCGAATGTCCTTTTCGAGGCATCTCGTTCCCCTTTCAATGCGTCCAGTTTCGCAACTTTCAACTGGACTCGTTTAAGGGGGTCAGGTCATTCGCATCTATCAGTAAACGGCAAGCTGTATCACGGTGTGAATCACGACCATCGAGTGGATGGACCTCGTACGGTGTGCGACAAGACCGAATACCAGCCCGGTGAACGGCGTACTCAGCAGTTCCACCATTGGCTTCCCAAAATGAGAGATTGCGAAAACCGCGGTTTGACCGGCATTTGCTTCGCCCAGGCTGAATTCTTTTTCCAACGAGTGGAAGAGATAACCCCGGATGATGAACTCCCAGGCGAACATGTAAAGGAAGGTATCGGCAATCAGCCGCGGTGTTAAGTCTCGAGACCCGTAGTAATCAGTCAATGAGGGGAACAAACCCATGGCCAGGCGCACTACGACGATGGTGATAAGAACTCCCACCACTCCGTAGGCAATGCCGTGCTTCCATCTGCCAATTCTCAACCCGTAGTCGAGGGGGTTGAGTCGGAACAGCAGGAGTGCAACCACCGGCGGTACGAACAGAAACAACAGGCCTTCTACGCCGCGACTGATGAAATCAACCTGGCGGGTCAGCAGGACGCCCACTGCGGTGAGCATTACCGGAAGCACGATGAGCAGCAACCGGCGAGCAGTCCAGTATCTGGCGGATGTTTCCGCCTGATTCAGTATTGGAGTTGCAGGCTGCATGAATTTACCGACGTACCGTGTTAGTGAAGTGCGGAACCACCCGGTCCCCCGGAGGTTTGCGGCAGGCCTGTGACGCTAGCTGAGGCTTATCTTCGTGTAGCAGAACCGCAGCCACTGGTGGAAGAAAGTGTTCCGGTGCATCCGCCAAACATTCACCGGGTGCGTGGGGTCAAAGTTGTGTACGGGGTACTCAGCCTGCTTGCCGGTATCGCGGAGAATTTCGTAAGCCAACCTACTGGCGCTGTATTCAGGATGCCCAAGGTGCATCAGAACTCGCTGATCTGCTGTCTCAAAAATCGTGTGCCCAGATTCTTTTCCACTGGCCAGTATGTTGATCATGCCAACAGAACTTGCGTGATCCAGTTCGGAATCTGACATTCCGGCAAGCCGACTTTGTGGAACCCAGAATTTGTCATCCATAGCGCTCATTATTTGGTGCGTTGGATCCAGGTTATTTAATTCGTACACACCGAACAGCTTCTGCTCGAAATTGATTTTGCTGATTCCTTCGAGGTAAGCGAGAGCGAATCCGCCCCAGCAGATACCCAGGGTGCTTGGAGTGTTTTGCCGTGTATCGTTTACGATTTCTACAAATTCGCTCCAGTAATGAACGTCTTCGAATTTGAGATGTTCAACCGGAGCTCCGGTAATAATTAATCCATCCAGGGGTGATTCCCTTACCGCTTCTTCGTAGCTGACGTAGAGGTTGTCCAGGTGTCCCGGTGCCCAGGTCTTGTACGCATGGGACTCCAACCGAATCCATACCGGTTCGATCTGCAAGATCGAAAGACCCAGTGGCATTAGAACGTTGAACTCATACCGTTCGCCAATAGGCATCAGGTTCATGATGCCTATGCGTAGCGGCCGAATGTCCTGTTTTTCCGCCTGGTGGATAGGGACCCAATTGATACGATTCTTCTCGATGTGCGGAAGCGCATGGTAATCAGTTGGCAGAATCAGGGTCATATAAATCTTTACCGGCCAGGGAAGAGCGGCGCCGCCCTCCCCTGGCCAATTTCACTTCGGTTGCGGCTTATTTGATTGCGTCAAAAGCCTGTTGGAAGTCATTCTTGATGTCGTCTATGTGCTCAAGTCCAACTGACACCCTGACCATTGTAGGCGTTACTCCAGACGCAATCTGGTCCTCTGGTGACAGCTGCTGATGAGTCGTCGAAGACGGATGGATAACCAGCGTCTTGGCATCACCAACATTTGCCAGGTGACTTGCGAGCTTGAGGCTGTTGATGAATGTTACGGCGTCTTCATGACCTCCGTTCAGTTCAAAGTTCAGCATCGCCCCGAAGCCACGCCCGGTGTATTTTTTGGCCAGGTCATGGTAGGGACTAGACTTCAAACCCGGGTAGCTTACTGTACTTACCGCTGAGTGTGACTCTAGCCATGTGGCAAGCGCCAGTGCGTTAGCCACATGTCGTTCAACTCGTAGGCTCAGCGTTTCCAGACCTTGAATCAGCAGGAATGAGTTAAAGGGCGATTGCGACGGGCCCCAGTCCCGCAACCCCTCAAGCCGGGCGCGAAGTGCAAAAGCCACGTTTCGGTTGTCCGGGACTCCGAGCATTTTGCAGATGTCTGACCCAAATCCAAACGCACCCCAATGGACGAGCCCGTGATAGGCATCGCTGGGTTCTGAGAACAACGGGAACTTCCCGTTACCCCAGTTGAATGTTCCTGCATCTACGATCACGCCACCGATCGTCGTTCCGTGGCCACCGATCCACTTGGTTGCACTTTGAACGACTACGTCAGCACCGTGCTCGATGGGTCGAATCAGGGCTCCGCAAGCACCAAGTGTGTTGTCGACGATGAGCGGGATCGAATGTGCCTGCGCAACTTTTGCGATCTTGTCGAAGTCAGGAATGTTGAACCGCGGGTTACCCATTGATTCGAGGTAGATACCCTTGGTGTTGTCGTCGATCTGCTTCTCCAGTTCGTCAGCGGTATCGTCAGCGGCAAACTTCACATTTATGCCGAGGCGAGGGAACTGAGCCTTGAACTGGTTGTATGTCCCTCCATACAGGTACGGGGACGACACGAGAGTGTCACCGTGCTGCAGCATGTTGGTTATTGCGATGAACTGTGCTGCCTGCCCCGATGCCGTTGCGAGGGCTGCGATACCACCTTCAAGGGCAGCAACCCTTTTTTCGAAGACATCAGTCGTTGGGTTCATGATCCGGGTGTAGATGTTCCCGAATTCTTTCAACCCAAAGAGGTTCGCTCCGTGTTCCGCGTTATTGAACACGTACGAGGTGGTCTGGTAGATCGGCACCGCCCTTGCGTTGGTTGCAGTATCCGGAGCCTGGCCTGCATGAAGTTGCAGGGTTTCAAACTTGTATTTTGACATTGCTTCTTACGTATCCTTTATCGAGCAAAAAATTACAAAAAAAACCTCGCACACGATGCGAGGGGATAACGATTATGGTCTCGGACATTCTCTGTTCAGGTATCACCTCGCGCGAAAAGGCTGTAACAACAGTTACAGAATGGGATAAGCATATTCGGGTTATATTGCTGCATCCTAATTATCCACTCCTTCCCATGGATCGGTGATCGCCTGAATGTCCCGACGAACGTCCGGCGTCACTATAACACCAGAAGCCGCAGAGGAAAGCATCGCTCCTCCACTTCTTTCCTGGCTTGTTCTCTGGAGTCGGCCATGTGCGGATCGCTCAACGAGTCGCCAATGGTTCCGTCTGCATGCAAGAGAACCGTTCAAAGGCATCACCTGGTTCCCGTGATGTGGAACCCGACCAACGTTCACGCCGTGCGATCGCATATCCGTTTCATCACAAAAGTTGCAACAGTTCCGGCCGGGCAGGCGGGTTAGCTGCGCGGCCTGAAGATGCGTACTGCGCCGATAATGCCAGACAGCGTGAAGAACCCGAGGACTCCGTAAACAATCCATAGTCCAAGGTCCCCCGAGTTGTCACCACCAAACGTCAATGGTTCATCTATCGGGAATAACGGCGTAGGCTCTGCGATGGATCCGGTGTTCGGGTTTGGGAGTGCTGTTGCGGTTGGTGTCACGGCCATGTTGTTGGTTGGAATTTCCTGGCCTTTGACCTGATCCTGCGTCAGTACGATTACGAAGGTTGAAAAACCGCCAGAGTCACCGCTAAACAGCGCAACACATTCGTAGTATCCGCTTGAGATTTCGCATGACATGGGCTGAATGAATATCTTGCCGTCTTCCTCAAGTTTCACAACAGAAAGACGACTCAGGCTGTCCATCCCGCCTGAACCTTCCAGAATCGCCCCGAGCAGCGGAGTCGGGATACTGAAAGTAGCGCGGTTGTCACCCAGGCCAGACGTATCTGCCGGAGGCGTGACATGAACTCCCATGACGATCACATCTATACCGGGGAGGACTCCAGGTCCGGGCAGCAAAGTCGCTACCTCTCCAGACTCCAGGAAATCCACGCTGGGAACATCGAACGACCTGAACTGGTCCACGATCACGTCGAATCGCGCAGAGGAACCACCCAGTGAATTAGCTCGACTTTCGATGACAAGGTGGAAGTCCCTTATGACAATCAACAGGCCATCCGCCTGTCTC
>JAURLM010000308.1 GCA_030831265.1 Chloroflexota bacterium | reverse complement strand
GTTGTAGTTACCACCAATTCGGGTTTCCCGTTGGACCAGAACCTGTATCAGGCTGTCAAAGGAATGTCCGCTGCCGCCAAGGTGGTGAAACCGGGTGGAACGATAATCTGCGCTGCCGAGTGCCGCGACGGAATCCCGGATCACGGCTCGTACGCCGAGGTCCTCGCGTCGCGACAATCCCCGCGAGAACTGCTAAAAATGATTAACTCGCCCGGATACCATGTGGCTGACCAGTGGCAGGTGCAGATACAGGCGATGGTGCAGGAGAGGGCACGTGTGCAGGTTAAGGCGGGGATGCTTACTCATGACCAGCTACGCTCGGCTCACTTTGAACCGGTCGATGATGTGACTGATGCGGTTGCTGTAGCGGTCTCAAAGATCGGCAGTGGTGCACGGGTCTGTGTACTGCCACAGGGGCCACAGACAATTCCGTACCTGGCTTGAGTGTTACTGAAACCGGTGCATTGCGAAGGCGCAAGGAAAAACGATGCGGTTGAATCCAGAGACTACGTGGCCGTGTAAGGAATGGCAGCACGCTGAACCAGAGGAACTGGGATTTGACCGCCAGAAACTGATGGCCGCTGGTAGCTGGCAGGCTGAAAGCGCGGGTAATAACCCTTACCGGGTGCTTGTGGTCCGCTATGGCAGGGTCGCCGCCGAGTGGAATTTTCGTATTGATCCACTGGAGAAGGCCAAACAGGCATCTGCTTCGAAGTCGACGTTTTCCTGCGTGCTTGGCATTGCCATCAGCGAAGGCGTTATCAAATCCGCTGACGACCGAGTCATAGACTACTATCCGGAGTTGATGGACGTTGTGCCCGGTGAAGGTCCAAAACCGGGACGGCACGCGTTTCCGGAGAACGCGGGCATCACGTTTCGGCAGTTGATTGGCAACACGTCCGGATACATGAAACCGGGTGAAGCACCGGGCAAGGTCTTCAACTACCAGACCTTCGGCATGAATATCCTGACGCACGCGGTTGCTTCGGCGTACAGCCTTTACAGGACTTCCGATCCCGAACGCGGGGCCGGTTTCGGTACGTTGACCGAGTGGAAGATCCGTGACCGGATAGGTGGAACGTGGTCATGGGAGTACCAGAACTTCAAGTTGCCTCCGGAAGCGAAGCTGGGTGTATACGGATACTTCACCGGCTACCAGATGACGCCGCAAGATATGGCACGCTGCGGCCTGTTGTGGCTCCACGAGGGCCGATGGGCGGGTGCCGAGGTTGTTCCGGTGGGTTGGATGCGTGAGGCGACTCGTGTGAACGCCGATGTGCTGGCCAGCGAGCCTGAGGAAAACCATCGCTACGGGCTGGGTTTCTGGTGCAACGACCGCGGTCAGATGTGGCCGAACTTGCCGAGAGATTCGTTTGCCGCAAGTGGAAACGGCAAGCAGCACATCTGGGTTTGTCCTTCGCTGAACCTGATCGTTGTCCGTAGCCCGGGGATTTACGATCAGGAAGACCCTGCACAGGGTGCTCGTTTACTGGAGCTGATAGCCGAAGCGGTCAGATAACCTGTCCTTGACCGGTCGGATGTCAGCCATAATGGTGATGGCACGACTCCAATCGTTTCGTTGCCCGACCAGAATTACAGTCCTCTTACCTGCACACAGGGCATTTCTCATGCGTTCCAGGCCGAACCAGTTAGCCGTGGCTGTTATTGCAATCATCTTGAGCGTGGTCATGCTTGCGTGTAGCCCGGATGTGGACATCGACGCCACGATTGACGCCCGGGTGCAAGATGCCATCGCTGCACAGGTAACCGTCACCCCGCAGCCAACGCCATCGCCCCAGGCAACTGTGACGCCGATAACGCTACCAACGCCATTGCCAACCGCCACGCCAGTCACGCCAGCCGCAACCTCGACGCCAGCACCTACGGCCACTCCGCAACCTGAGCCGACTCTCGTTGCAACTGCTACTCCACAGCCAACCGCTACACCCATACCAGGGCTGGAACCTACGCCCACTGCCCTGCCGGTCGTTTCGGATCTCTATGCCAGCGTCCGGTTGTCTGTTGTCAGGATCAGGAATGGGAACTCAATTGGCTCAGGATGGGCTATAGAGGACGGCTGGATCATCACCAATCAGCATGTGGTTAATGGCACCAGCACCGTTACCGTGGAGATTCCGTTGGCTAACGGCGGTGTTGCAACCAAAACCGGCACTGTGCGTGGAGTCGACACTAAGCGAGATCTTGCTGCTGTGCAGATCAATCATGGTGCGGGAGCGTTGCCGACGAGCGTTATAACCGTTAGCGATGCGGGAATCCCCATCATCCAACTCGGGTATTCCGTGATAGCGGACGGAGGCTTCCCGGTTGTTCACCAGGGCGTGGTCACCACGGTCGTCAGACACCTGGGCAGCGTTCTGGATGATGCCAGCCAGCATGCGGATGAAGGCGGTGATACCGCCGGCGTGGGAATTGTGTATTTCGATGCGGCCGCAGACCCGGGGGATAGCGGCGGACCGGTGTTGAATCTGCAGGGCGAAGTTGTGGGAATCACGTTCGGATCGGTTATTTCGACTGGCACTGGTGGTAAGCGAGTGATAGGCCAGCAGATGGCGACAAGCGTGGAGTCGATACTGCGTGTCTGGGAGCAACTCAAGAGCGGGGTAAATACCAGCGGCGTATAACGCCAGATGGAGAAATCGCCTGGACATCGCCGAACAGTTGCTCAGTTATTTGGATAAAACGACGTGCTATTCTCGAACTCTGCGGGTCAGCAATAATCCCTCGTCCAGAGGTGAAAACATAGAGCCACAGTTACAGCTGGAGGAATCTTGAGCGAGCAGTTCTTTGCACTTGCTATAGCCGGGGGGCGCGGCGAGCGGTTGAGGCCGCTAACAGACTCCGTTCCCAAGCCGATGGTGCCTGTCAGCGGCAGGCCTATGATCTCGTACCAGGTCGACTGGATGCGGTCACAGGGCGTCACCGATGTCGTGTTCCTGTGCGGTTATCTCGGTGAGACGATCCGTGATTATTTCGGTAATGGCAGCAAGCACGGCATCAATGCTCATTACTCGTTTGAAGACACTCCGCTTGGTCGTGGTGGTGCTGTGCGCAAAGGCCTGTCGCTTGTTCCGCAGGACGCCGGAACGGTGCTTGTGACCAACGGTGACAACATCACCGATCAACCATTGTCAGAGATGAAGGCGCTGCACGAACTCAAGAATGCACTTGCGACGATCATGCTGGCTCCGTATTACAGCCAGTACGGCACTGTGGAAGCTGACGATGATGGCACGGTAACCGGATTTGTCGAAAAAGGCCGACTCCCACTATGGATCAACGCAGGTGTTTACCTTTTCGACCGCTCGCTGGAGCAACGCCTTCCGAAAGTCGGTGACCACGAGACGACCACGTTCCAGGAATTGGCAGCCGAGCGGAAAATGGCAGCATTGCGCTCAGAGGCGATGTGGTTGACCGTGGATAGTCAGAAGGACCTGCGAGAGGTTGAAGAGCGTCTGAAGGCCCGTTACGGCTAAATAACAGGTGCTGGCTAGAGCAGCGCCCGTGCGCTGGGGCCATCAGTGGGGATGAAGAATAGCTTGAGCAGATCGTGCTTTGACACGATTCCCACCGGCAGGCGGTTT
>JAURLM010000307.1 GCA_030831265.1 Chloroflexota bacterium | reverse complement strand
CGTTTTCAATGGTGAAGCCGAAATGCTTCATCACTGCGCCACCGGGACCAGACGCACCGAAACCGGTTATCCCGACAACCTCGCCGTCCAGCCCCACATAACGCTCCCAGCCTGTGGTGATTCCGGCTTCGACCGCGACCCGCGCACGAACTGCCTTCGGTAGAACGGATTCACGGTAAGCCGCGTCCTGGGATTCGAAAAGATCCCATGACGGCATCGAGACGACACGTGTTTTGACGTTCTGCTTTGACAATTCTTCAGATGCACCGAGCGCCAACTGTACCTCTGAGCCTGTTCCGATGATTATCACGTCCGGCGTGCCGTCGCAGTCCTTAGCCACATATGCGCCACGCTGGACGTTGCCCGTTGCACCGGCAGTTGCTCCCAGTTTCGACAACGCCGGAAGCCCCTGTCTTGTCAGCGCTAGCGCGGTTGGCCTGTGCCTGTTCTCAACTGCAACCTTCCATGCTGCAAGCGTCTCGTCCGCGTCGGCAGGGCGTATCACGGTGAGTCCGGGCATCATACGAAGTGACATGAGGTGCTCAACCGGCTGGTGAGTAGGCCCGTCCTCACCGAGGCCTATCGAGTCATGCGTCCAGACCCAGACTGCGGGCAGTTCGGACAATGCACCTACCCGTACAGCTCCACGCATGTAGTCGGAAAAGACGAGGAACGTACCGCCGTAGGGCAGCAGTCCACCGTGGGCGGACATGCCGTTTGCAACCGCGCCCATGCCATGCTCACGGACACCGAAATGCAGGTTACGGCCATCCGGGGTTTCCGGTTGGAAGCTGCCTCGGCCAGAGATCATCGTGTTGTTCGAGCCTGCAAGGTCGGCAGAACCACCCACAAGCCGCGGGAGTTTCGGTGCGATGGCGTGAAGTGCCTTGCCGGATACCGCTCGTGTGGCAATCGGGTCGGTGAACGTTCCCATCAAAGCATTTAGGTCAGCATCCCAGCCAGCCTGAAGCTCTCCTGCCATGTCACGCTTGAAGCGTGCAGCCAGTTCGGCTTGTGCGGCAGCGTACGCACCGAACTTGTCGTTCCACCTGCTTTCGAGTTCCGCACCTCGGCCAATAGCATCAGCGGCGTGCGACTTCACATCTGCTGGCACTTCGAACGGGGCATATTCCCAGCCGAGAGCCTGCCGTGCGAGTGCAATCTCCTCATCACCCAGTGCTTCTCCGTGCGCCGATGCCGTGCCTGCCTTGTGTGGTGCGCCGTAGCCAATCGTCGTCGTGACAATCACCAGTGAAGGCTTGCCTGTCTCATCGACACCTTGCTGGATTGCAGCTTCGATAGCCGCTGTGTCGTTGCCGTCCACGGGGCCGACTACATGCCAGCCGTAGGCTCGGAACCGGGTTGCAACGCCCTCACGCAAAGCGATATCGGTATCGCCCTCAATGGAAATCTGGTTATCGTCGTACAGGTAAACCAGCTTGCCCAGGCCGAGCGTGCCAGCCAGCGATGCTGCTTCAGACGCAACGCCTTCTTCGAGATCACCGTCACCGGCTATTGCAAAGGTGTGGTGGTCGACTATCTCATGTCCGGGTCGATTGAACTCGTTGGCGAGTATCGTCTCAGCCAGTGCCATGCCGACGCCGTTTGCGAATCCCTGTCCGAGCGGGCCTGTGGTTACCTCGACTCCCGGGACAAGTCCGCGCTCCGGGTGTCCGGGTGTCTTTGAGCCGAGTTGGCGGAAGTTTTTAAGATCATCAATCGACAGGTCGTAGCCGGCCAGGTGCAGCAGCGAGTAGATCAACATTGAGGCGTGGCCGTTCGACAGGACGAAACGGTCACGATCAGCCCAGTCCGGGTTCTTCGGGTTGTGCTTCAGGAACTTCTCCCACAGCACCCACGCCATCGGTGCACATCCCATTGGTGCGCCGGGATGCCCGGATTTCGCCTTCTGGACTGCGTCCACAGACAGGAAGCGAATGGCATTGATAGTTCGCCATGTAACGTCATTGCCGGTCCCGGATGTCAGTCGTTCAACGGTGTCTGTCATGTCTAATCTCGGTGCTGTAAGAGTGGTGAGTTGGATGTGCAGCGCACAGAAGACTCACGGGCACGTCAGTTTATCCCGGATTTGCCGCTAACCGGAATTCTCAGTACCCACAAACGTTCTGATTGCGCCATCTACGCGCCCAGTCGTTTGATCGCTTCTATCTTGGATTCACCGAGATAGCAGTAGCGGTTTATCCAGATTCCTGCCGTACCGGTATCCCATGCAAGATGTAGCCGTGAATCGAAGTCATCCAACGGGCCGTATCCATGCACGCCGGGGTACAGGTCAGCCCTGCCGTTCGTCTCCACCATTGCCTGTCGAATCTTGCGGCGCTGCGCTTGCTGTCCAGCGCGATGCGGCATGTCAGGAGCAGGGTAGCTGTAGTCATCCAGTGTTGCGCCGTGCCGACCGTTTTCAAGGTCGAACATGTTCGAGATAGCAGCCAGCAATGGGGCGACTTCCAGGGGTTCGTCGTTGTGTTCCAGGATCTCCTCAGCGTAGAAGCGCACCATCTGTGGCCAATGCATGGTGTAGAGCTTCATGTTGATGGAGTCTGCATATTCGGAAACCGCGCTGAAGTCCATGCCGGACAGCAGAGACAACGGAGGCGGGAAGGCATTCGGTGAAAGCTCCTTGCCCTTGCCTACGCCGCCGGGAGTAGAGTCCATTGCCTCGCGCAGTTCTTTCACATACAGCGTCGTCATTGAAGCCTTGAAGCGCAGCACTTCCGTCAGGGCCGAGTTTCGTGCCAGCCCGTGACCGAGTGTGTAGAGCATTGCGTGGACATCGCCAAACGGCGCAATGTCCGAGTTCCGCAGGTGTTGTAGCCGCGTGTAGAGCTTGTCTGCAGCCAGTCGCATCGGCTCGAAATCGAAGCCCAGCTTCGGGGCCAGCCGGCGGGCGTTGTCAGAGAAGTCCAGGAACGCGTCTCCAAGCCTGTATGGCGGGTGCTCCGGCCAGTCATGCCTTAGGCCATCAATATCGGGGTATGAGGTGAGCAAGTCTTTGACGCGAGCGCACACATAAGCGCGGGCGTCGTCAGATGCGACCGAAACCGTGTGCACCATGCGGTGCCGCGGATATTCGCCATTTGGTAGTTTCGGCATGTCCTCGTCGTGCTTTCCGGGAACCTGGACAGCGGAAACCTGGAAGTAGACCTTCATGCCGCGGGCGTGCGCACCATCGATAACCCGCTGGATAAGGCCGCCTTCTTTCCGGGTGAAATCGGTGGCTTGTGATGGCTGATACTTGAGTCCCTTGTAAAACTCCATATTTGGTGGAGCGGAAGGGGAGGGGTTGATGAGCACCTCTGTCTGCCCCCAAAGCAACCGTTCGACCACCCGCACCGAACCTGCCCCCGCATCCACCGGCGGCTCGCGGCGGGGCAACTCTTCACTGGAACCAGCGTCATCGTCACCCGGGAGCCTGTCCACAGCCTCGTAAACAGATGGCGCAGTTGCGATTGCGTTAACCCCGGCATCAGCCAGTGAGTCGAGTACAGCGTCGACTCCTTCCGACTGGAAGTACATGGGCTGGACAGTGACGCCGAGAAAGCGTGAAGGATCAGTGGCGTTGGTTTGCGGCATTAGTTTTTCCCTACACCGGAATGGCGATTGTTGAAATGGAAACGGGCGTGATGTTCACACATCTGGCACCGAGATTCTAAACCCGCTACGCACAGTGACGTGTTTTCCCGTTCGTCCGCGGCGAATACTTTGACACTGCGGTGTATTCGCTGCTCGCAAGGGAGTACTTCAAGCCTTGATCCGTGCTGGCATCATCACTCAACCATCGCTTGTTAACTGGACACAAAAAAGGACCCCGGCCGATCCGGGGTCCTTTTGCTTAAAGCGAAGATTCGCAGACTACCAGCGTCGGCCGCCACCACCGCCACCGCCGCTTCGAGGTGCCTTAGGGCGTGCCTCGTTAACGGTGAGCGGGCGTCCGCCCATGTCTGCGCCGTTCATTCCGGCAATTGCCGCACGGCCTTCAGCGTCATCAGGCATCTCCACGAAGCCAAAGCCTCGTGATCGACCGGTTTCCCGATCCTGGATGACCTGGGCTGACTCTACTGTTCCAAAACTGGAGAATGCCGAGCGAAGTTGCTCGTCATTTGCTGAGAAAGGCAGGTTGCCTACAAAAATGTTCACAGGGTTCTCCCAACTGTTACCAAAACTACGCCGGTCGCACAGACACCGAGTTTCGTGACCGGGAACAGTGGCCAGGAGAACGAAAGCGCGAGATCAGGCGGACTCGGACCCAACTCTATATATTGTAACCAAGTCAGGTAAATGACGGAATCACAGGGTACAAATATCCTGTATTCCTGTTGACTGGTACTGACCGAATCCCGGCGGATGTGCCATCTTGTCCGAGGCGTGACAAAATCAAACCAACGCGTTCAACCCCCAAGCTTTCGATTGAAGTGTTCCCATGAAATTTGACAGATCCCAACAGCTGTTCGACCGAGCCAGGCAACTGGTGGCCGGGGGTGTTTCCTCCCAGATACGCATCAACGAACCTGCACCGGTTCCGTTGTTCTTCGATCGCGCTGTGGGAGCACGGATGTGGGATGTGGATGGGAACGAATACATCGACTACATCCAGGGGATGGGCCCGAACCTCTTTGGCCATGCGCCTGAGTTCATCATTCGCGAAGTCGAAAAGGACATGCGTAAGGGCTTTGTCTACGCAGCCCAGTTCGAGCGTGAACTGGAAGTTTCCGAACTGGCGCTCGACATGATTCCGCTTGAAGACGCCACCGTTCGTTTCGCCTCCTCCGGCACCGAGATTGACCAACTTGTCATTCGCCTGATGCGTGGCTACACAGGCCGGCCGAAGTACCTGAAATTCGAAGGTCACTACCACGGCTGGATGGACAGTGTGAACTACTCCGTCCACCCACCGTTGGACAAGGCGGGCGACGCAGAATCTCCCGTCCCTGTCGGTGAATCGCAGGGTATGGATCCCGGCACTGCCGACGGCGTTGTCATCTGTGAATGGAACGATGTTGAAGCGTTGGAGCGCGCGTTCGAACAGAACAAGGGTGAGATCGCCGGGGTCATCATGGAACCGATCCTCGCCAACACCAACTGCATCATGCCTAAACCCGGCTACATGGAAGCAGTGAAGCGAATAGCCCACGAAAACGGTGCGTTGCTGTGTTTTGACGAGGTCATTACCGGTTTCCGTGTCGCTGCAGGGGGTGCCCAGGAGTATCTGGGCATCACTCCTGATCTCGCCACGTACGCAAAATCGATGGCTGGCGGCTTTCCTGTCGCAATGCTCGCAGGACGTCGCGAAATCATGGAGATACTTGGCAACGGCACGGTCTACCATGGCGGAAGCTTCAATTCGAACGTCATGACAATGGCTGCTGCGTATGCCTCACTGAAGCACATCGCAGACGCCGGTCCGGCGTTCTACACGGAGCTGAACGGCCGGGGACTGCATTTGATGGATGGCCTGAAACAGGCGGCTGCTGAAACTGAGAGCAAGCTGCATGTTCAGGGTGTCGGCTCTGTATTCTCCATCTCGTTCACAACGAAACCTGAAATCGTCAACTGGCGTGACCATGCGCGTAACTGTGATGGTCAGATGTACGCGAAGTTCGCCAGGGCGATGCTTGAACGCGGCGTGCGGTTGTCGTCCAACGGACGCATCCACATGTCATCGGCACATACAGACGAAGATGTTCAGCAGACCGTGGATGCTGCGAAAGCGGCACTGCGGGTTCTCTAAGACCGGTACACGGCTCTGAGACTGCTGAACCAGCGCGGAGGCACACACTTTTGCATTGGACGTCAGCGGTATCAGAT
>JAURLM010000306.1 GCA_030831265.1 Chloroflexota bacterium | reverse complement strand
TCAGAACTTCATGGATGTTCTGTTCTACTCAGACACACAGGGCAACAGGGGCAACTACTCCAACGCGGCTGTCGATAATCTCGTGGTAGAGGCTCGAACTGAGCAAGACCCACAGAAGCGAGCGGAGTTGTACCAGCAGGCAGAGCAAATCATCGTCAATGACTCAGCATGGCTGCCGCTCTGGTTCGACACGGATCGTAAGGCGTTACTCAAACAGCGTGTCAAAGACTTCAGCTTTACGCAGATTGCCATTCCGAAGTTCAAGGACGTGTGGGTGACTGACGGAAAGTAGCAGACAACGCTGCGCCGACTTGACATGACCCGCTAGGAGAGAAGACAGTCTCCCGATGCTTGCTTACATGGTCCGGAGACTCCTGTGGACACCAGTTCTGCTACTGAGCGTGTCCATCGTTGTGTTCGTCCTGGGGACATACGGCCCCGGTGACCCTGTTGAGGTGCGCCTGGGACAGAACTACACGCCAGAGGCTGCGGAACGTCTACGGGAAAAGATGGGACTGAACGACTCGATCGTCGTCCAGTGGAACCGATATGTCACTGACGCTGTGCGTGGAGACTTCGGTGAAAGTTACGTCTTCCAGGGCCGGAGCGTGATAGAAATCCTCAGGCCAAGGCTCTGGGTTTCGGCACAACTGAATTTTGCAGCTTTCCTCATCACTCTCGTATTTGGCGTCCCGCTGGGTTTTTATGCTGCGAAGCGACAGGGAACATGGCGTGACCCGGCTGTCGTACTGACGACCCTGACATTCTTCGCTATGCCGGTGTTCATCATTGCGCCGTTCCTGATCTGGTTGTTCGGTCTCCAGCTTGACCTGGTTCCGGTTTCAGGATGGGGAGGCTTCTTCGATAGGCGAATTATTCTCCCGGCGGTAACTATCGGAGTTCCGGGCATAGCAGTATTCACACGGCTGATGCGTGCCTCAACCCTGGATGTGCTGGGGCAGGAATACATCCGCACGGCGAGATCCAAGGGACTGGCAGAGTTCGTGGTGAACTATCGACATATAGCCCGCAACGCGCTCATCCCGATCATGACCATCATGGGATTCACCTTTGCAGGACTGTTCGCCGGATCGCTCATCACGGAGCTTATCTTCGGCATACCGGGAGTCGGACGAATATCTCTCGATTCGATATTTGCCCGTGACTATCCGGTCATTACGGCACTGGTTCTGATTGGCGCAACAATGCTCGTGATGGCAAACCTGCTCATCGATCTCGCATACACGCTGGTTGACCCGCGGATAAGGCTGCAATGACCTACGCACCGGATCCTCAATCAGCCGGCGTAGCCAACATTGCCGGACGCCGCACGATCAACGGTCGTAACCAGTTTGTGATGGCATTCGCCAGGCTTCGTCGCAAAAGGCTTGGCATGATCGCACTCACGGTCATATGCCTCATCTACCTCGCTGGCATATTTGCTCCAGCGCTCGACACACACGGATACTCAGACACAAACCTCCGCAAGGTGCAGCAGGGACCGGACACGGAAAATTTCCTGGGAACTGACCGGCTGGGCAGGGACACGTATTCACGCTTGTTGTGGGGCATCCAGACGACTGTCATCGTGACCATAGCAACGCTGCTTACAGGAGCGTTGTTTCTAGGGCTGACACTGGGCCTAATTGCCGGGTATTTCCGAGGAGCCGCAGACACGCTCATCGCACGAATTGGTGAACTTGTCTCCGCCTTCCCGGATATCCTGCTCATAATCCTGTTGGCCGCAACGGTAAGACCGCGCGTAATGGATTTTGTGAGATCGTTCGAAGACAGCACCGGTATCTCCGGGCTGATTTCATCCGGGTTCGTTGACTTCCTGGTTATCGGCATTGCCCTGCTGCCGCTCAGCTGGTTCGGCACAATGAGGCTGGTACGCGGACAGGTGTTGCAACTCAGAGACGCCGATTACGTGGAAGCGGCACGCGCTATGGGTACCTCAACGCCGGGTATCCTGTTCAGGCACATACTGCCGAACGTCATATCACCGCTGATCGTTACCGTGTCATTCGGGATGGGAGCAGTCGCCGGCACAGAAATCGCCCTGAGCTTCTTCGGACTAGGCGTGCAGCCGCCACGACCAAGTATCGGCATCATGATCGCAGAGGCAACCGGGCGCGGCAGCACTGCAACGTCTGTACTGACGCAGCACCCTGAACAGTTGCTGGCACCTATCGCCGTCGTATGGTTACTAATCTTCTCGTGGAACATACTCGGTGACGCCCTTACGGACGTGTTCAACCCGCGCAGCCGCTGAGCGGAATGCTCCTAACTGAGGTGCTGAAATGTCCGTTCGCATCAAGCCCAGTAGCCCGGCCGGTCAATTTCTCATGGCGCATGGCGTGGCGGAATCGGTACTTAACGCGGCAACGTTACGAGTCCTGAACTGGCAGACAGGAGATGCAGTGACGGCGATGCTACCGTTCGGTAAAGCTGCGATCTTCGTAAAGTCAAAATACCTGCAACCTGATGCGAACGGTAATCTGCCGATTGACCGTAAGCTTCCTCTGCTCCGGCACGAACTATTTCACGTGCAGCAGGGTTTTGACTGGGGATTCGTCGTTTACTGGGTGCGCCAGCTCTGGGCGAGGATTCGGTACATGAGCATCACGGCCCCGAATTCCCCTGTGGAAACACCTGCTTATGATGCCCAGCGAGCAGTACACGCGGCGATGGACCAGCGTGGAATCCCGCGGTGATAGGCCCGTGTCCGCTACCGACTCACTTTTGATGCATTACGATTGATCCTGACCACATAACCAGCCAACAACT
>JAURLM010000028.1 GCA_030831265.1 Chloroflexota bacterium | reverse complement strand
TTCGCAATCAGACGATTAGCGAGTTGTCGGGTTAGCATTACCTCAACCATCTACTGCATCTTCGGTGCGGCAATTTGCGTATGCAGTAGCTAATTGCGGCCTTTGAATGTCACAATGGGCACACTATGACTCTTGTTGAGCCAAAAATGCCGGATAGCGCACGTCTGCTGAGCAAGGAAGCCCGGCTTGAAGAGGTTTTACGTAACCTTGGAACGGTTATCGTTGCCTATTCCGGAGGCGTCGACTCCGCACTTGTTGCAGCGGTTGCCCACCGGGTACTTGGTGATCGTGCCGTGGCGGTCACCGCAGACTCGCCGTCAGTGGCTCCTGAAGAGCTTGAAGCAGCATCGAAGCTGGCAAATTCCCGTGGTTGGAACCACCTCGTCATCTCTACGAATGAGATCGAAGACGAACGGTATCTTGTGAACGACGGCCGTCGATGCTTCTTCTGCAAGTCCGAACTCTATTCACATCTGCAGCGTATTGCCGGTGAAAAGAGCATTGGGTATATAGCCAATGGCACAAACACCGATGACCTTGGGGATTACCGCCCCGGCCTTGAAGCGGCACGTAATGCACAGGTGGTAAGCCCGCTTGTCGAGGCAGGGTTGAACAAAGCAGATGTGCGGGCACTGGCAAAGCGCGACGCTCTCCCTGTCTGGGACAAGCCGGCACAACCGTGCCTTGCATCGAGGATTCCCTACGGTACGCCGGTTTCCATTGAATCCATGAAGATGGTTGCTATTGCGGAACGTGGCCTGCGCGCACTTGGGTTTCCCGTCGTGCGGGTGCGTCACTATGGTGAAACTGCGAAAGTCGAGTTGCCATTGGACGAAATCTCGCGGCTGGAATCACCGGGTATTCGAGCGAATGTCGAAAAGGCCGTGCTGAGTGCAGGATACCGTGTGATGGAACTGGACCAGCGGGGATTCCGTTCCGGTCGCCTAAACGATGCCCTGAAGCAGTCCTGAACCTTCGTCGCCGCGATCTGCGAAACTGTTCCAAATATCGGCACAGCTTGTTCCCACGTGAGAGGCCAGTTTGCAAATCGCATATATCGATATGATCGGCGGTGTCAGCGGTGACATGCTGCTTGGCGCACTGCTTGATTCCGGGCTGGAATTAGAGCATCTGCAACAAGCCCTTGCGGGACTACGTGTGGGCGGCTTTTCGCTCTCAAAATCGCAAGTAACCCGTGGTGGAGTTCGGGCGACGCTTGCCCATGTTGACCTGGATGACTCCGGAAATCGGGGTAGGGACTGGGATGAATTCGAATCTACCATCAAAGACTCGGATCTGCCTGATGATGTCAAACGTCAATCGCTCGAAGTATTCGATCTCCTGGCGAAAGCAGAGTCTGCCGCACACGGCGTCAGCAAGGCGGAAACGCATCTGCACGAACTTGGCACGGTCGACACACTCGTTGATGTCGTCGGCGTAATAGCCGGGTTCAACCTGCTTGGAATCGAGCGAATCCACGCTTCAAGTTTTCCATTGAGCACAGGTACTTCACGTAGTAGTCACGGTGTGATGGGGGCCACCGCGGCCGCCACAGCCGAGATATACCGAATGAAAAATGCTCCCGTGCGGGCTGGCGGAAGTTTCGGCCCCAGCGGTGAAGCTGTTACGCCCACCGGTGCAGCGCTGGTTTCTACGATTGCCAGCTTTTCCACTGTGGATTTGAATGTTGCAACCACCGGTTATGGGGCTGGCAACCGCAATCCTGAGAATCACCCGAACGTCGTTGGCGTATGGATAGGAGAGTCTGCCACAACCAACGGACCAGCAGGCGAACTTGATCGTTCCACGGTTCTTCTTGAAACCAACATTGATGACATGACTGGCGAAGTTCTTGGTTACGTGCAGGAAAGGCTGCTGTCTGCCGGAGCACTGGATGTATGGACCACGCCAATCCTGATGAAGAAGAACCGTCCCTCCGTAACGCTGTCTGTGCTGACCAAAGCAGTCAACGAAGCAGGTCTTGCCCGATTGTTGATGATTGAGTCCAGCACGCTCGGGATAAGACGGAGGCCGGTTGAGCGTTATGTAGCAGGCCGTGAATTCATCAAGGTTACTACCGAGTACGGCGCGGTGTCCGTGAAGATAAAGCGGATGGAAGGCACCGCCGTCGGAGTTCACCCGGAGTACGAAGACTGCCGAGAAATAGCCATTCGGACCGGCACGCCATTGCGCGAAATTATTGACGCTGTGACCGTTGCTGCAAACAAACACCTGGGAAGCTGACAATGACGATCGAGTCGGCAAAAGCGATGAACTTTGTGCCGATGGACCACCCGCTCGGGCGGAGGATCTCGATTGTGGGCAACGGTGGAAAGACCACTCTTTCTCTTGCCCTCAGCCGCAAAACAAGCCTACCGTTCATTGAGATGGACGCCATCTTCTGGAAGCCGAACTGGGTTGAGAGCACGGCGGAAGAGATGATTGCCGGTATGAACGCCGCCATCGACGCGGCCCCGGACGGATGGATTATCGATGGCCACTACTGGAGCAAGGTCGATGACCTCGTTCTCAGTCAGGCGGACATGGTCATATGGCTTGACCTGCCGTGGGGCGTCATGTTCTGGCGGATGCTGGTCAGGTCTTTTCGCCGGGCATGGGACAAGAACAAAATATGCGGGGGCAATACCGAAAGCTGGCGACAGATGTTCAGCAAGAACGCGCTCTGGTGGTACTGGATAACCAACCGCTCGACATTTAAGCGGCGCCAGGAGCGGCTCAGCACCCTGTTGCCGGACACGACACCTGTTGTACGGCTCACGTCAGCCAGCGAACTGGACTCCTTCTACAAACTGCATGATCTCACTCGTACCAGCAGTTGAATCAAGGATTCGACCGACAAACTCGGCGTCCCTACGTCCCGAATTGCAATTGACGTAGCTTACCCTGTCTACATACGATGGTTGGATGCCTCGGTGGCGCAGTGGTAGCGCAACCGATTTGTAATCGGTAGGTCGAGGGTTCGAATCCCTCCCGAGGCTCCACTCCTGGCTTTATTGCCAGAATCTGTCCCTGAGAAAAGACGATTTGCGTCGTTGCTTGTAGTTATTTGATTCAACGCTGTGTTAGAATCGCCGTTTGGGCAGGGGTTGGGGAGTGGTTAAACCCGGCAGACTGTAAATCTGTTGCCTATGGCTTCGCAGGTTCGAATCCTGCCCCCTGCACCAGCGCAGTGACAAGGACCGAGTTCGCGAGGCACGCCGGGCCCACATAGCTCAGTGGTAGAGCGCGTTCTTGGTAAGAACGAGGTCCCGAGTTCAATCCTCGGTGTGGGCTCCAATCTCACCAGAGCACTCTGCTAGCGACGACGAAGTAAGTTCATCCCTCCTGGGAGGCCGCGAGGAACATGGCGAAGCAATTATTTGACCGATCAAAGCCGCACGTGAACGTTGGCACAATTGGCCACGTCGACCACGGTAAAACCACGTTGACCGCAGCCATCACCACCGTGCTGGCGCAGACCAACTCCAACATCCGTGCGATGAAGTTCGAAGAAATCGACAGCGCTCCTGAAGAGCGAGAGCGTGGCGTAACGATCGCCACCTCGCACACTGAGTACGAGACGGCGACGCGACACTACGCTCACGTTGACTGCCCTGGGCACGCTGACTACATCAAGAACATGATTACCGGTGCAGCCCAGATGGACGGTGCGATCCTTGTGGTCGCAGCACCAGATGGCCCTATGCCACAGACCCGTGAGCACATCCTGCTCGCTCGTCAGGTGAACGTGCCGGCCATTGTTGTTGCAATGAACAAGTGCGACATGATGGATGACGACGAACTTCTCGAGCTCGTTGAGCTTGAGATACGTGAGCT
>JAURLM010000305.1 GCA_030831265.1 Chloroflexota bacterium | reverse complement strand
TTCAGGACGAAGGCACTTTCGCACTGCTCGTTTTTTTGCCGAGTCACATGCAGACTTGCAAGACAGCGGAGATAGCTGCGGGTGGGCCTACGAATGCCAGAAACCTGCGCTCGAAGGGCCGCTGAGTCTTGACCGAAGCTGTATTCTCCGCATAATGGATACTTACGCGGAAGTGGCTCAGCTGGTAGAGCATCTCCTTGCCAAGGAGAAGGTCGCGAGTTCGAATCTCGTCTTCCGCTCCATATGAACAAAGAAAGCCCTGCAAAGATGCAGGGCTTTCTTGTTTTTCTGTCTCGTCGGAATAGAAATGGCGTTCGCCGTGAGTTCTAGCCATGCTTGCCAGAACCACCTGCCGCCTAAACAGGCAGCACGATTCCCAGTGGGTCCTTGCCGGCCATCAGCAACCGGGCGTTCTCTACAGCATTGTCAACGCTCTTCTGCCGTGCCTCGACGCTCATGCCGGCGTGGTGAGGCAGCAGCACGACGTTGTTACGCCCGATCAATGCGTTGGCCTTCTCAATCGGCTCTATCTCCGTCACGTCCAGTCCTGCACCCGCAATAAGGCCAGCGTCCAGTGCACGAATCAATGCAGCCTCATCAATCACCGGTCCCCTGCAGGCGTTGATGACGATTGTGCTGGGCTTCATTCGGGCAAATTCTCGGTCCGACAGGAGTTTCGTTGTGGTGCGGTCCAACGGGACGTGAAGGGATATGACGTCCGAGGTTTCCAGCAGCTCCTCGAAATCCACTCGCTTTGCGCCCGCAGCCACCTCATATGACTCCGAATACTGCGTGATGTCCGAGTAGACGATCTCGCACTCCCAGCCGCTAAGCCGCTTGGCGACGCGGGACCCGATCTGTCCCAGTCCAACGATGCCAACCCGCTTGCCGGTCAACTCGTGGAATCGGCCCCAGTTGTCGTTGAAACCCTGTGAGTACGTGCCACGGTTATTCAACTGGTCCCACTGAGCCATAAGCTGCCGATACGTGGAGACCATCATCGCTGCCGTTACTTCGGCTACGGCTACGGCATTTCCTCCCCTGTTGTTGGCAACGCGTATGCCCATTTCGGACATTGCGACCTTCGGAATGGTGTCCGTACCTGCGCTCAGGGTCTGGATCAGCTTCAGGCGAGGGAACAGCCGGGCAGTCTCCTCAGTCCGGATGCCCGCTCCCCCGACGACCATCACGGCGTCGTAGTTCTTTGAGCCCACGGTCGCGGGGTCTGTGTCCTGCGGGAACCCGACGACTTCCATGTCGCTGCCCACTCCGTCCCGGAACCTGTCGGCCTCCCACGGGTCCTGGTAAAGGAAGATCGTTTTGAACTTAGCCATAGGTTGAACTGACCTTTCGAGGGATCGCAATATTCCGCGGCGGCCAAGAGAATACCGGATATTGCGTGCAAGCACGACGATTAACGGCTGTACTTCATTGGTTGGTACCAGAACAGGTCAGGTTGTCTCGAGAACCTGTCAATTCGTTCAACCGCAACGGAGCGCTGCAGGTAGGAGGTGAGATCCCTCCGCTGCGGTCGGGATGACAAGAATTGCGGGTGATGGGAGCAGAGGGTCAGCGGCTGTTGGAGACGTGTTCGCACGACTAGGCGACCACTGCATCATCATCTGCTCGCCTATTTCCACAACGAGGTCGACGTTGTTCAAATCTAGGAATCTATATCGAGCATGCCGTTATTGACAAACGGCACACTCGGTCGAGGACCACAAACGCTGCACAGTACGTCGAACCTGCTTTCCGACGATGTGCTACCCGTCAAGATTCCTAGACCGCACTCGCTACAGCCAATTTGTTCCATGTGAGCTTCCTTTCTGGGCCCAAAAAAAAGGACTCGGCCGAAGCAATCTGCTTCGGGTTGAGTCCATAGGTTCAGAATAACCCCCACCCCCAACTCTGACCCTGTTGGTTCGTTGGCTGTAATACCACTGGTATCTGCCCCCGTTGGTGCGGGGCACGTATGTTGGAATCTCTCTGGAGAATCTACATGCGAAAGTTCGGGTACGCAGGCATCATCGTCGCAATAGCCGTTGCCGTGACTTTATCCGTCACGAACGGCACCAAAGCCGCGACCGTTACCACCACGCAGGACGCCTACGCCGGTGAGGGTGGCGGGTGGCCCGGGTATTCCGACAGCGATACGCGCGTGATGGTAGGCAAGAGCGGTGATGACAAGGTTTACGGTGGATGGCGCTTCACAGGGCTGGATATTCCTGCAGACGCCATCATCACCGCCGCATACGTCGAACTTGTCCAGCAGGAATGGGGCTTCCTCTTCGAGTCTAGTTTCGTATTCGAGAACGTGAAGGATGCAGAGCCGTTCTCCGAGGAATCGACTCCGCTGGACCGCTGGGACAACCGCACGGTAGCCCAGGCTCCGTGGATATGGACACAAGTGACTCCCGGGGCGGTGATTCGCTCGCCTTCTCTCGTTGACGGTGTCCAGGAACTGGTGGACAACTACGGTTCGCTGGAAAGCGTGGTGCTCATTGAGGCTCCCGCAGACAGCACGCCTCCCGGCCAGTATCACCAGTGGGGCAGCATGGAGTCCGGACAGGGCACGCGCCTGGTCATCGAGTACACGAACGGCGATGGCTCTGGCGACACTGTGCCGACTGTGACACCAACGGGTGCTGGCTCGCCATTTCCTTCCAATGCTGAGAAGAATTTCACTGTGCCGGATGATGTGGTGGCGTTCAATGCGTGGGCTTCGGCCGACGGCAACAACGGCACCGCCATCTTCGATATCGTGGGTTTCGACCGCGGGGACAGTTACGACTCCACGACCGGTATTTTCACTGCACCCCAACCGGGACTCTACGAGTTCACATGGGGCACGCCAACGTCAGTTCCTTCACTCGTCGTGAATGGCGTCGACCACCACCGGCTCGGAACCCTCGGCTCGGTTCTCGTCGAACTGGAAGTAGGCGACGAGGTGATGGTCACGACGACGGCGGGTTATCGGGCGCAGGCGGAGAACCGCAACGCGTTCTTCACCGGCTATCTTGTGCGCCAGTACGGTGCGGCGTCCCCTGCTGTGACCCCAACGCCAGCTCCGAGTGTCACACCCACTCCGGTTGGTACTCCGGGCGGTGATGTCACGCCGCCAGTGGTCACAGCAATGGCGATCAGCCCGTCGATTGTCCCTGCAAGCTCCGGCCCGCAGGTGGTCACGTTCACGCTGAACACGAATGATGATCTTTCCGGCGTGAAGTATCTGAATATCTTCATCCGTTCGGCGTCCGGGGCGATTAACGGCACTGGTAATGCGACCCTGGTTTCCGGTGACGAGCTGGTCGGCACGTACGAAATCCAGTTCAACATCCCGCAGTATTCACCGACCGGCACATGGGAAGTGAAAGAGATCCAGGTTTTCGACAACGTGGGCAACATGCGGAAATACGTGGACCGTGACCTTGTTCAGAGTCTAGGGGCGCAGATCTACAGTGCGTATTTGCAGGACGCAGGCCTGGCCAACGAGTTCACCGTGGAGTAGGTGGGGGGCTATCACTCGCCTGGTTTGAGATGTTTTGACCTGTCCGGGCTGATGAATTTTCCTAGCGCGGTGTCCCATTCGGCTTCGCTCAGGGCAGGCTACGTAGCGGGCGTCACGTACTTCTATATAGGGGCGCTGTTTGCCGCGCCCAGGCTGGTGCCAGCGTCGACGTAACTCACTATCCGCCAAAAAACTTTGCCGGGTTGCTGACTGTGATCTGCCGCACGTCAGCTTCGGTTGCGCCGAGTTCACGCAGGTACGGCAGCATCTTTCGGGCGATGAAGCAGATGTGGTCAGGGTTGCGCTTGATACGCTCGTCGAACACCGCCTTCGGGGCGATGAGCATGGTCATCGGGTCGTCGTGCGAGACCATCAGCTTCTCGGTCCAACCTGCGTCCATGAGCGTCTTCAGGATGCGGGTTCGCTCTCGCCAGTCCGGCAGTTCGGGTCGGTACGACGGAAACCTGTCCATGCCGACCCACACGCCCTTCTTGAACAGCCCGGTGAGGTAGCCCAGGTCCGTGGTGTCGTTGGAGTGGCCGACGCAGACACGGTTGAGGTCGACTCCCTCGTCCTCAAAGATCGCTATCTGCTGGTCGCCAACCTTCTCTGGCGACCACGTGTGCGTGATGATCGGCACACCGGTTGCCTTCTGCGCCCGCGCCGCGGCACGCAGGATGATTTCGCCTCCCGGAGTCACGCCGCCGATGTCGTTGGCGACCTTTATCACGCCAGCGCGGATGCCGGTGTTCTCGATGCCCTCTTCAATCTCCCGGATGTACAGCCGGGCGATGTCATCCGGGTTAGCGTTCTGGAACGAGCGCTGGATGTCCAGCCACGTGCCGGTGGCGCAGATGATGTTGACGCCGCTCTGTTCGGCCGCCTCACGGATGACTGTGACATCGCGGCCGAGGTCCATCGTGGTCAGGTCAACGATGGTGCTCACGCCTGCCGCTTTGACCTCTTTGAGTCGGCGTGTGCCTTCGGCGATGGCGTGGTCACGCGGGACGAATTCCGGGTAGACGTTTTTCAGCCCGGCGGAAGTGATGAGGACGTGCTCATGCATCAGCGTGAAGCCAAAATCAGCGGTGTCGATGGGGCCGAGGACGGTGTTGACGGTGGCCAAGTCATGACTCCTCACGCGTGACGCAATTCGGGAAGCGGTAAGAGCCGCCATTGTGCATGCAGTCAGCGAGACAGGCAACGAGATGGCAAGTGGGAAGCTGGTTCAGGGTTCCACGGAAAATCGCCCCAGTTGCAGATCAGGCAGTGGTTCGCGTCGAGCGATCCATTCGACAGGCAACTCTCCACATGCAGGTGCGATGATGCCGCCGACGATGGCGCAGGTCGTGTCCACATCGCCGCCGACAGATGAGGTCAACCACATAGCGGCTTCGAAATCGTTCGGGAGGTGCGCGGCAACCCACACGCAGAACGGAACCGTGTCCTGCACGCTGACGTCCCAGCATTGTCACCTGATTACACATTTTCATGCTCCCACTGAGAGGCCTGTGGAGCATTTGACGTTCTGCCAATGGTGGTTACGTGCACTTACCCAATGGACGCAAAACTGGTGTAT
>JAURLM010000304.1 GCA_030831265.1 Chloroflexota bacterium | reverse complement strand
TAAAGACTAGCCCAAACAGGATGCCTATCCCTGCACCGATGGACATGCTCTTACTCAGTCTCATTCAGTGCTCCCGAGAACTGTGCCAGGACTGACCGTCTGGCTGAATCACTATTTACCAATCTCATACGCCTCGTAAGGGTTATCGCCGGGGTTGCCGCGGCTGACGTGCATCCGTCCCGCATCCGGCTCGACGATCATCGAGATGACTGATCGTTGCCAGCCGTTGGAAGGATCGTCGTTCGGGTAGCGATTGATGGCGGTTGGATAGCCCTGCTTGTCAGACAAAATGTTCTTTACATCGTCGACTGAGTATTTGCCCGTTGAAATCTGCGAAAGTAGCTCTTCCGCACGGGATTTACGGTCGAATGACTGGCCGAAAATAGCATCTGAGTGGCTTTCGTTATACGGCAAAAGATTCTGGTGTACGCAGTGATTGGTGTGGACGAGCGTCTCAGTTTCTGAAGCCCGCAAAACCTCAACCGAATCCAGTGTAATCTCCAGGTCAGCCGGACCATCCGGCGTAATCATCGCTGCGTTTGCTGTCATTGCCCGTTTCGCAGACCTGAATCTGCTGATGATCGAATCGATGTCCCGCTCTTCGTAGATCGACCTGACGAGGAAGTACCAGCCAACTCCACTCCGGCGTGACGGCCCATTAAGCGCATTCATGCAAACACCGAAACCGGCGTCCGAAAAGCCCATGTAGGCGATAACTCCGGGCTGACACCAGGACATGAATGCTGGTTTGCCTTCCGGTCTGCGTGTGATCACGGCTGAGAATTCGTCCATCGCCGGGTCGTTGTCCCAGTTCTGCCCTGCTATCCCTACGCCAGCTTCTGACGCTTTCGCACCGATCATGACAGATGTGCAGCCCTCCTGTGCGGCTGAGAGCATGCTACGGACGTTTATCAACATCACGCGTTCAAATGGCACGTCAGCGGCCTTCGCTGTCGCCCGCAATTCGGTGACGGCATCAGGCAGGTATGCCTCGGCATAGGGAACTGCGGCTGTGGCGATGGCGCTCGCATCTTCGACAGACACCGGTTTCGATGCGCTGCGGTTGAAGCGATCCAACACCAGTTCGCTCAACCCCCGAATAGTTTCCCGAAACTGTTCGCCGACGGCAGTGCCAATCTCCCCTGGTGTTCCAGCAACGGTGAACTCTGGAAATCGTGTTTTTTTGACGGCGATTTGCGTACTCATCTCTAGTCAGGTTCTCCAGTGCACAGTTACCAGAAGTGTGAACGAAGCATTTCAGTAATTCCATGAAGGTTCAAGTGACTCCTTATTCGTCCAGCGATGAGATGACAGGTGAGAGATTGACCCAAAGGAAAAACCCCGACACTGGTTTTTGTACCGGTGACGGGGCCTTATCTGGCTGAATCGTGACAGGCTAAGCAGCTTGTTCCAGGTCCTGCGGGGATTCCACGCTGTCCTGTGTGTCCAGTTTGAATGCCGCTACGGCTTTCCGGAGCTCATTAGCCATGCTGGACAACTCGCTGGCTGATGCGACGACTTCTTCGACCTGCGCTGACATCTCCTCTGCTGATGCGGAAGCATCTTCAGAAGAAGCGGCGGACCGTTCAGTGCTGCTGGTTACAGTATCCATCGAGTCCCTAACCCGCTTCGAAACGCTGGCCATTTCTTCGGCAATTGATGCGTTCTCTTCTGAGATGCTGGCAACCCCGCTGATGGTGTCCACCATGTCCTGTGCAGCACTTGTTACGTCGCCAGTCGCATCCGAAATTTTCGATATCTGCTCCGAAACGAGCGAAACAGAGCTGATAATTTTCTCCAGTGCCTGACCTGCTTTGTCGGCCATTGCGGAACCCTGTTCAACCTGTTGTGAACCTTCTTGAGTTGCCGCTATGGATTCAGAAACACCATCCTGGACTGATGTGATCAGCGAGGCGATCTCTGACGTTGCCTGTGAAACGCGTTCAGCCAACTGCCGAACCTCGTCCGCCACAACAGCAAAGCCTCTGCCCTGCTCACCTGCACGTGCAGCTTCGATTGCCGCGTTCAGCGCCAGCAGGTTGGTCTGGGCTGCGATGTCATCGATCACCGATACAATTTTCCCGATCTCCGCTGACTGGTCACCGAGTCCTGAAACTCGTTCGGCAACGAGTGAAACAGCCTCACGGATGCGCTGCATGCCATTTACGGTTCCTTCAACAACCAGTAGCCCGTTTTCAGCAGCAGCGGTGGCATCGCGTGACCCGTCTGTGGCGGATTTGGCGTTCGATGCAGCACCATCCGCTGCCGACGATACTCGATCGACGATAGTCCGCGCCTGCTGGACTGACTCGGCCTGTTTGCCCGCACCGTCTGTGATGCGACGGATGGAGTTGCC
Source organism: Chloroflexota bacterium (assembly GCA_030831265.1). Lineage (GTDB taxonomy): Bacteria > Chloroflexota > Dehalococcoidia > Lucifugimonadales > Lucifugimonadaceae > JAJCYX01. Next base: position 11,554 of record JAURLM010000304.1, on the reverse strand, counting down.
GAGATCGCTGACAAGGTTTACCGAATCCTGAACCGAAACCGTCTGCTCCTGTGCCCCCCTGGCGACAATCTGCGAAGTTTTCGCAATCTCCTGGGTAGCCTCTCCGGCCTGTTCGGCCGCGGAATTCAGCTGCTCGCTCGATGAAGTGAGTTCGTCTACGCTTTGCCTCACGTATCCGATCAGTTCACGCAGCTGAGCGATCATGCTGTTCACACCTTCGCCCACTTCGGAAATCTGGCCGCCCATAGCGTTGAACCTGTCCGCCATTCGGCCGACTTCATCGGTCGAACCGGAGTTGACGACCACCGACTTCCTCTCGTACCGGTTGGTCAGATCACCGTTGGCCACTGCGACAACAACTCGCTGCAGTTCGGGCAGGACTTCCTTTGCCAGGCGTTCTGAGGCTGCAGCAACCTGTTTGACACCAGTGACTATCACCCGGGACAGGAGCCATGCCGCAAGCGCACCAACCGCAATGGCGACCACGATGATAATTGTGGTTACGTTTCGAACACGCACAGCGTCGGCAGCCACTTCTTCCCGGAGACTCTCTGCGAATTTCAGGTCCTCGTTCGCCAACTCGGCGAAGTATGTCGCCAGTTCGAGCACGGCGTCACCGAACGCTCCGTCGTGGACGGTATCTGCAGCTTCGGTTTCGCCAATTGCAATCAGGCGGAGGATTTCAGTACGCGCAGCGTCATACGCGACCATTTTCTGGTTGAGGACGGATGAATCGAGGTCCTTCGCTTCCAGGTAACCAGTGATCGAAGTCAACATCTCTGATTCGAGATTGCTTAACGTCACCAGGTCTGCTGCCTGCTCCTCTGGGTTGTCTGCGTTCTTGGCCTCCTCAACCCGGAGGTTAATCGCCTCTGCAGCGACCATTGCCTGCCTGATGTCCACCGAGGGCAGATAGAAATCCGCATACATTGATGCCGTGTCATCGCTAACTTCATTCAGTTGCAGAACGGCAAAAACACCAAACCCGGCAATCAGCAGGATCATCAAAGCGCCATAGCTGAACAGCTTGTATGTGATCGACGCGTTACGAAAGACAGAAACCATCGAGAGAATCCCCCCCACCCACACGTATGTCACACGACAGTGACGGATCGCATGGACATGGCTCGTCGCCCAAGAACCAATTCGAAGCATGATTCGGGCGAGACAAATCATTTACCGCTATGTCACCTCTTTGCAGTAAATACCGATTGGTTCCCGCTATGTATCGGTGTTTTCCGTAACCTGCTCCCGGGATGTCACATATTTGTCACCGTCTCGTTACCTGTGATGCCGGTTAGTTGGTTGGTTAATGTACTGGGCGAACAGTTCTGGGTTTCCAACCGTGGATTCCCCACCAACAAGCGCGTCTGTCCGGTAAGTTACTCATCACCGACTACATTTCAGACGATGCAGGTGTCCATAAATGTCAGCAACCAATACTTCATCCGGAAACGCCAACAAAATCCTACGTAGCCAGGAATGGTTCGGGACCAGGGATCTCGAAGGTTTCCTGCATCGGGCAGGACTGAAGTCACAGGGCTGGCCGGAGGAATCATTCTCTGGCCGACCAGTCATCGGGATAGCGAACAGTTGGTCCGAGGCGACTCACTGTAACGCCCACCTGCGTGATCTGGCTGAACACGTTAAGCGAGGAATCATCCGTGGTGGCGGATTCCCCCTGGAGTTCCCGACCATCTCGCTCGGCGAGTTCTTCCTTTCCCCAACCTCCATGCTGTGCCGCAACCTGATGGCAATGGACGTTGAGGAGATGATTCGTGGTTTGCCGATTGATGGAGTCGTGTTGCTGGCAGGTTGTGACAAGACGACGCCTGCAGCCTTGATGGGCGCGGCGTCTGCTGATCTACCCGCGATCATGGTCACGGGTGGGCCGCAGTTAAAGGGCAACTGGCGTGGCGAAGAGCTCGGTTCGTGCACGGACTGTCGGCGCTACTGGTCAGAACTTAGAGCGGGAACAATTACCCAGTCTGACTATGACTCAATGGAAGGTGCGATTTATCGTTCGCCGGGTCACTGCATGGTGATGGGAACCGCATCGACGATGGCCGCGCTCTGTGAAGCGCTGGGCATGACCCTGTCTGGAGGTGCTTCGATCCCCGGTGCAGATGCACGACGCTCCGCACTTGCCGAAGAAGCCGGTGCGCGGGCAGTGCAGCTTGCCCGCGATGGCGTCAGGCCTTCCCAGATCATGACAGAGGCTGCTTTCGACAACGCAATTCGCACGCTGCTGGCAATGGGCGGATCGACCAACGCCCTGATCCACCTGACGGCAATCGCAGGACGTGCCGGTATCACACTCCCGCTCGAACGCTTCGACGACTTGTCCCGAACCACACCGACGGTCTTGAACTTAAAACCATCTGGAAAATACCTGATGGAAGACCTGTTCTACGCAGGCGGAGTTCCCGCTGTGCTGAAGCGAATCGAGGATCTGCTGGACCTGTCATGCCTGACCGTGAGCGGAAAAACACTCGGCGAGGAGATAGCAGGGGCAGCGTGCTACAACGATGATGTAGTTCTACCGCGTGACAAGCCGCTTACCACCGAAGGTGGACTTGCTGTGCTGAAAGGCTCGCTTGCACCCGATGGTGCGGTGATAAAGCAGTCTGCGGCATCTCCGAAGTTGATGAAACATCGTGGGCGTGCGGTCGTGTTCGAAAGCCCGATAGACCTCAAGAACCGCATTGACGATCCTGATCTCGACGTGACCGCTGATGACATCCTGGTTATGAAGAACGCGGGGCCTGTCGGTGGGCCAGGAATGCCAGAAGCCGGTTTCCTGCCGCTGCCGCGTAAACTCCTGCAACAGGGAGTGCGTGACATGATTCGCATATCTGACGCACGCATGTCCGGTACCGCCTTCGGGACAATCGTGCTACACGTTGCCCCGGAAGCTGCGGTCGGTGGTCCACTCGCACTTGTAGAGAACGGCGACATGATCGACATTGATGTTGATGCGCGTCGACTGGATCTGCTGGTTGATGAGTCTGAACTCGCGAGGCGGCGCAATGTAGAGAGTGGTGCTGTTGGTGATTCGGCGGCGTGGCACGGCGGGCCGAGCGCTGCCCGTGAACGTGGTTACCGCAAGCTGTACTTGGATCACGTCATGCAGGCCCCGGCAGGCTGCGACTTCGACTTCTTACTTGGCAATACGCCTGTGGAGACGCATGTTGAGGTAGCGAAACACTCTGCCGGTCACCACACGGGGTGATCGACAGAACCGGTTTTAGCGACTTCTGGAGTGTTTGTATTAAGCAGGTGTAGGCGCTTCGTCCGGGATCAGGCCTTCATTTCGCATGTCGCGCCACATTCCGCCGGGAATGTGCTTCTCGACCATGCTGATGTTCTGCTCAAGTTCACCGACTGTCTGCGCCCCCGGTATTACCGTGGCGACCGCCGGATGGGCCAGCACGAACTGGAGAGCGGCCGCTTTCAGGTCTACACCGTGGTGATTCGCTATGGCTTTCAGTTTTCGAGCGCGGTCTACCAGCTCTGCTGGAGCCGGTTCGTAATTGAAGCTGACAGGCCCATCAAGGTCACGCGCTAGAATGCCCGAGTTGTAAGGGCCACCGACAGCAATCTTCACATTGCGTTCGACGCAAAGCGGCAGGAATTCGCTCAATCCAGAGTGGTCAAGCAGTGTGTATCGACCGGCGAGCAGGATGATATCGAGGTCGAATCGGCGAACAAAACGTGCGGGCATCTCCCACAGGTTCATGCCGCAACCAATCGCCTTGATGGTTCCCTGTTCACGCAATTCGATCAGCGCCGGGAATGCCTCGTCGGTCGCCTGCTGTTCGCCAAAAGTCTCCTGGTCGGGATCGTGAACATAAATGATGTCGATTCGGTCCATGCCCAGGCGCTCGAGGCTGTCTTCGATTGACCTGTGAACGTTGTCACGGGTCCATGTGTTGACGGCGATGAGGTCAGGTAGCCGGTCCGGGTTATCAGTGGATGTGCTGCCACCCGGTGCGGGATCAAGGACGCGCCCAATCTTGGTGGACAGGACATACGAATCTCTCGGCACACCTACAAGTCCGTCACGGAACCGGACCTCGCTGCGTCCATTGCCGTAAAGCGGGGCCGTGTCAAAGTACCGGATGCCCAGTTCATAAGCCCGTTTGATGATGCGTACTGCTTCATCGCGCGCAGAACCGCCGTACAGGCCGTCGGCAAGAACCATGCCGGATAACGGTGCCCCGCCAAGGCCAAGCCGCATCACTGGCAAATTCGCATCGCCAACAGGGATTGTGTCGAACGGGTTCATTTTCGTGCTCCGGTCTTCCGCGAATTCAGTTGGCTTTGAGCATCATGCGGACCTGGTGTCGAACCGGTTCGCGCACATCCTATCGCAGTTAATTGCTGACAGCGTTAGCTAGATGGTCGCCTACAGCTGACGTCGTTGAGTTTCCACCTAGATCAGGCGTTAGTACTTCGCCGAGAGACAGCGTCTCCTGCACTGCGCGTTCTACATCAGAAGCGGCAGCTTCTTCGCCGAGGTGTCGCAGCATCATGGCCGATGTCAGTATCTGTGCCATCGGGTTGGCGATTCCCTTGCCTGCAATGTCCGGTGCGCTGCCGTGAGTCGGCTCAAACATTGATGGGCCACGACGCAGTGGGTCAAGGTTTGCAGAGGACGCGAGGCCCATGCTGCCCGTGATAATTGCGCCTATGTCAGTCAGGATGTCTCCGAACAGGTTGCTCGCCACGACTACGTCGAACACTTCCGGCCTGCGGATGAAGTCCATGCAGGCGGCGTCGATGAGCAGTGAGTTAGTGGTGATGTCCGGGAACTCTTTGGCGACTTCTGCGAATGTACGGTCCCAGAGCACCATGCTGTAGCCCTGTGCGTTCGATTTAGTGATAGAAGTGACGTGGTTTTTCTTGTTTCTCTGACGAGCTAACTCAAACGCAAAACGGATTACTCTTTCGCAGCCTTTACGAGTAAAAACAGCAGACTGGACAGCAACTTCATCAGGCATGTCCCGGTACAGGAATCCACCGACGTTGGCATATTCGCCTTCAGTGTTTTCTCGCACGACGATGAGGTCGATATCCATTGGTTTTTTGCCAGCCAACGGAGACTTGACTCCGGGGTACAGGACGGAAGGTCGGACACATGCAAACTGGTCGAACCGTCGGCGAATGGGTAGCAGCAGACCATTCAGCGTGATGTGGTCCTGGATATCGGGATGTCCAACTGCACCCAGGAAAATGGCGTCGAACTTTGCCAGTTGTTCCGGTCCGTCTGACGGCATCATTTCCCCATGCTTGAAGTAGTAATCAGAGCTCCAGGGGAATTCAGTGAACTCCCATTCGATGCCATGCTTTGGAGACAGCGCTTTGAGAACCTTGAGTGATTCTTCGACAACATCGACTCCGATGCCGTCGCCGCGGATAACTGCGATTCTGTACTTCATGTTTTTCCTTTATTGCTGGTTTCGCCCGGGTCGTGTCAGGTGATCCGGCGGGTTACTTACCAGACCGCTTTTCAACCACTTCAAGGATGCCGGCAATGTCGTACTCAATCTTGCCTTGCTGCATGAGATCTCCGTACAGCCCAAGTGAATGCTCCGCGAGCTCCAGCGCCAACCCTTCCGACTTTGCGAAGTCGACGATGATGTTCAGGTCTTTGTTCAACAGGCGAACCGGTGCGCCGGAGTTGGGGAAAGCCCGCTTGGACACGATTGGTGCAGCGCGTTCCACCATTACTGAACCGCCCCAGCTCACCTTGAGTAGTTCTGCGGCGGCCATTATGTCTACCTGTGCAGCGTTTGCCAGCACAAAAGCCTCTGCAGCCGCAGCGTTGTTGATACCCACCAGCAATTGGTTGATGAGCTTCATGGCAGTACCGGCACCGGAGGGGCCCATCAGCTTCACATTGGAGCCCATGCGGTCGAACTCTGGCTTTGCAGTTTCGAACGCGGACTTGTCGCCACCGGCCATGATTGACAGGGTGCCGTTTGCTGCGCCGCCGGGGCCACCGGAGATTGGTGCGTCGATGAAGTCTGCACCTCTCGCCTTTGCCGCTGCGTAGCAGTCACGCGATGTCTGAATGTCTACAGTGCTGTGATCAACAATGACCTGGCCGGGGTTTGCCGAAGAGATGATGCCATCCGGGCCAAGCAGCAGATCCTGGGACGTCTTCACATCAGGCAAGCAGACGAGGATTAGTGAGGATGATTCGACGATATCAGCAAGAGACGATGCTCCCTTTGCGCCTTTGCTGACCATAGCGTCCACTTTGGACTTCGCGCGGGTGTAAACGGTGAGGTCAGCGCCTTTGGCAAGCAGGTTGTCGGCCATGCCCTGCCCCATGTTTCCAAGACCAACGAATCCTACTGCCATGTCTTCTCCTCAGGCATTATTCAGTTTGGCGGTGATAGATCCCGTCGCATTATGCGTGTAGTGTGCCGGGCGATTATACAGAGCGGTTGGGCCATCTCTGAGCAGCAACGTATCTGCAATACCGTTACGCGAAACGGCGCCCCCGAAATGGGACGCCGTTCCTTTGTTCATTTCACTCGTTAGGGCTAGTCCAACTGCCGCAATCGTGGGTCAAGTCGGTCTCGCAGCCAGTCTCCGATGAAGTTGAATGACATCACGGTCAGGAAGATTGCTCCACCCGGGAATACTGTGATCCACCATGCCTCTTCAATAAAGGCTCGTCCATCAGAAACACTCTTTCCCCATGCCGGAATCGGGTCCGGGAATCCGACACCAAGGAAGCTCAGTGTCGATTCTGCAAGAATCAGTCCTCCAACAGCCAGCGACGCAACAACCAGCACGGTTGAGTACGTACCTGGCAAAACGTGCCTGAAGAGGATGCGGATGTTACTGGCACCCGCAATTTTTGCCGCAAGGACATAGTCTCGGCTACGGATTCGGAGTGAGTCAGCTCGGACCTGTCTCACAAATCCAACCCAGGCCAGTAGACCGATCAGCATGAACACAAGCCATCCCTGGTTCCAACCGTTGTTGTTCCAGACAACAGCAAGCGCAAGTGCAAGCAGAATGAACGGCAAGGCCATCCAGATATCGACGAGGCGCATCAATATCTCATCAGTCCAGCCGCCAAAGTATCCGGCGACCATGCCCAGAGTGGTGCCAACGAGCACACCTACAACAAGGCCGATAGCTGCCACTCGAAGCGAGATACGGGAGCCGAAGACCACGCGGGTAAGCAGGTCTCGACCAAGGTTGTCACCGCCAATGATGTACCAGGACTGTGGGTGATAGTTCTGGAGTGCTCGGTTATATGCTGATCGCTCACGCGCTGATGCATCACGACCCGGATCAACCGGGACTTCAGCTAATGAATGTTCGTCAGCTCTCCCCCAAGTTGGTGGGTGGTTACGGAACGCCAATCGTTGAGCCGTGTTGTCCGGTTCAGTTGGCGCAAGCAACGGAGCGAATATCGAAGCAAAGACCAACAAGATCAGCACCGTTGCTGGCAGAACTGGCCACCTACGGTTGAATTGCCAAATTCTCAGCAGGATATTCCCACTGGTTTTGCTTGGGGCTTTCTCTGCAGTCAGATGATCGCTCGTCGCTACTGTTTTGTCTTGGCTGACTTCCTGCGTCAATTATTCCGCCTTATGCCTTTGGTACCCGAAATCATCGATTTGAAGTCTTTAGTCGTACCTGATGCGTGGGTCGACCACGGCGTACAACAAGTCTGTGATTAAGATAAACACTACGTACATCAAAGCGAACAACAACACTGTTCCCTGCAAGATTGGGAAGTCGTTGTTGTTGACCGCCACGATTGCCATTGAGCCCATTCCGGGCCAGACAAATATCTGCTCAACCACAATCGATCCCGTCAAGAAGCTTGTGAGGATGAGGGTGGATGCAGTCAACGGGTTTATCAGTGCATTGCGAAGTGCGTGTTTCCAGATGACTGTACTTGAGCTCACACCTTTCGCACGGGCAAGCTTGATGAATTCAGAATCCAGGATTTCAAGCATTGCAGACCGGGTCAGGCGCAAGTAAGCAGCGGTGGCGCCCCAACCCAGCGTGATTGCGGGCAAAATCCAGTGTTTGATGTCCCAGAAGCCATCGCCGCGTCTTCCCACAGGCAACCAACCAAGTATCACCGCGAAAATCAGGATAAGGACGAGGCCGAGCCAGAATGATGGCAGTGCCTGACCGAACAGGGCGATTCCGCGTCCTACATAGTCCCAGAATGACCCGCGTTTTACTGCAGACAGCACTCCGAGCGATACGCCGATGATTGTGGAGCCAAACCACGCAATCAGTGCCAACTGGACTGTTGCAGGGATTCGTTCAGTGATGACACGTGCGACAGGCTTCTCGTCAAGAATGGTCTTGCCGAGGTCTCCTTGGAGGGCATTACCAAGCCAGATCACATATTGGACTGGTACGGCACGGTCAATACCGATCTTAGCCCGCAGAGCTGCCTCCTGTTCAGGAGTGAAGCCGTAGCCACCGGGCTTTGCAAACAGAAGAATAGGGTCGCTTGCCATTCTCGACATGGCAAGAATCAAGAAGGTTGCAATAAGTACTGTGAGTACAGCAAACACCAGTCGTCGAAGGATAAACCGTCGCAAAGGGACACCTACTCCAAGCTTGCATTCCTGATTTCAGATCACACTGAGACCCATAGCCATCAGCGAGCCCACAGATGTTAACGCATCCTGACAGAGATTCAACCCTTATGTTGCTCTGATTGGTTCACAGATATGGATTACAGATACTGTCGATACGTACTGACCTGGTCTCCCGGTTTCGCTATGTGCCATTGAGATTTGGCGTATGTCGCTCAAAACAGACAGGCCCGCCGACAAATCGGCGGGCCTGTCCATTTATCCGGTCATGAACTGAATTACTTCAGTTTCAGGTTCCAGACGCCGTCAATTGCTGACGTTGCGGACTTGGGCATGTCCCAGGAAGCAATCTTGTCAGTGTTGTAGAAGACGTCATTCGGAACTGCCACAACACCGGGCTGCAGGTTCCAGAAGTACACGTAGTCAAGGTACTCATTGGCTGCTGCGCGAGCCGCTGCCTGGTCAGGAGCGGTAGCCATCCTCTGGTAGAAGTCCAAGATCTCAGGTGACTCGAAACCACAGCCGAAGCCGCCACGGGTCAGAGATGTCTGGACAAGTCCCTTCGGGAAGTGCCATGGGTTGGATTCACGGCCCTTGTCACATGAAGTGATCCAGGGGTGAACGTTGCTGCGTCCAACCACACCAGGCCGGAAGGTCTGGTATGAGAACTTCAGCGTGAAGGTCGAAAGACCAAGCTGTGCCCAGTAACCGGCAACGGCATCTGCAACTTCACCAGTTACAGATGTACCACCACCAAGCTCTGGTCCAGCGTAAACGGAAACTTCGAAAGCGTTACCGTTCAAGAGGGACTTGTCTGCACCACCCTGCTGGTAGTCAGCCACGATGTCCTCAGAAAGGATTCGGGCAGCTTCCTGCGGGTCGTATGGGTACTCCCACTTCTCATCCCAGAGCGGGCTGGTCGTGGAGAAGTACTCAACGTGAACGGGCCTGCCAAGTCCACCCATCAGGGTTTCGTTGACCTGTTCGCGGTCGATAGCAATAGCCAGTGCACGACGGACCAGGCGAGCCTGTTCCATGTCGTCTGCAGGCTCACCGCCACCGTGCTTGCCAGGCGAACCAATCCACGGAATATCGTGGACGAAGGTTGCCTTGGTCGGCAGTGGGCTGCCGTCAACTGCGCTTACGTCTTCCCAGAGGTTACCGGAGAAGAACACACCCAGCTGAACGGAACCGGAAGTACCGGTCTGGCCGAAGCCACCCTTGATGAACGCGACAGCGTCCTTCGGCTCGAGAAGAGCAGCGTCCACTTCACCGGTCCTCAGGAGCGAGGCTCGGGTGGTGGGCTCACGAACTTCCACGAACTGAACGCGGTTTGTCTGTGGCGTGAGCTCTGGCAGGTAGTGAGAACCGCCATCCGCGTAGCGGCTGACGATGGTCGCCTGTGAGTCACGGTCCCAGCTCTCAACTTCGAATGGTCCGGTGGCAACAATGTTGTCACGAGCCCATTCTTCACCCTTGTCATCAAAAGCCTTCTTGGAGAAGACCTGGAATGACTGGCCGGACTGGTTCAGGAAGTCGTCCTTCCACGTAGCGTCGAACTGGTTGAAGGTGAACTCAATGGTCGTGTCGTCCACGGCCGTCCATTCGCCCCAGAGACCGTTAAAGTCACCAGCCTGTCCGTGGACAGACTGTGGGTTTGTGGCTGCGTTAGCGTTGTTCATGCTGAACGCAACGTCGGCAGCCGTGAGGTTGCCAAAGTCACCCCTGTTGGTCTGGAACGGAACACCCTCACGAATCGTGATGGTGGCACCTGACAGGTCAGACGCAATCTCGTATCCGGTGGCAAGCCACGGAGTTGAGCTGTCATCGTCAGCACGCAGGAACAGGGTTTCACCGATGCCCCAGTAGTGGACGCTCTCAGGTGACTGTGCCTGGAGCAGACCGTTCTCGTCACCAACTGCGTCTACCGCGACAACAGCTGTGTCGTCAGGTGTCTGCGGAGCTGGAACGGAAACGGAATCACCACCATCATCAGGCGAGGTGGTAGCGGTTGGCGCCGCAGTGGTTGGGGTCGGGTTAGACCCGCCGCTGGCCGGCGTGTTCGTTGGTGGCACGGACGTTGGTGCTGCGGTTGGTTCTGCATCGCCGCCACAGGCGACGGCCAGAGCCAGAGCACCACCGATCATGACACCAGCGAGTGTCTTGAAACGAAGTGGTCGTTTAAACAATCAGCAATTCCTCCTCAGACGTGTCCCTCGGCCGCTTTGTGCGGAAAAGGCTGCTTTCGGTCCCCCGAAAAACATGTACACGTCGGTTGATTATTACATTGACCCTCATCGCCATCGACCTGGAAAAGCTGCCAATTAAGTACGCCATGCACGCGCTTAACCGCTTTGCCGCCTGGTTAGAAGGCCGAAACACGGGCCAAGTATAGTTTTGGCCTGTAGGGGTGTCAACGAAACTAGACCCCTGTGCAACACCAGTACGTAGAACTATTAGGCTCGGATTACTGCGCCACCTGTTGCACGGCGACTCCGTCGATAAACCCGAGGACGTTATCCACCGCTGCGTTGAGCCCGGCATTCAGAGCTTCATTCGAAGATGCTGCCGCGTGCGGTGAGAGTATTACGTTGGGCAGGGAGCGCAGAGGGCTGTTCTGGGACAACGGCTCTTCCTCGAACACATCCAGTGCTGCCCCGGCGATTGTGTCGTTGCTCAGCGCAACGAACAGATCGGTTTCGCTAATCAACCGCCCTCGTGCAGTGTTGATTATCAAAGCGTTCGGCCGCATACGGTCCAGGCGGCTGGAACCAATCAGATGCCTTGTCGTGGCTGAAAGCCGACCGTGCAGCGAAACGACGTCGGCCTGTTCCAGGAGTTCGTTGAGTTCAACTGTTCTAGCCCACGGGACGACACTCTCGTAAGCTGCTTCAGCTTCACCCACAAGATGGACAGGGCATATCAGTACGTCCATTCCTATTCCATGGGCGAGCTGGGCGAAC
>JAURLM010000303.1 GCA_030831265.1 Chloroflexota bacterium | reverse complement strand
TCTGTCGTCACACGTTGCGGTTTCTGCCCGGCGCTATCGAGCAGTCGTCTCAGGAATCGTCTTGCTGCATGTTTATCGCGCTTCTCGCTCAGCATGGAATCGAGAAGGTTTCCATCTCGATCTATCGCCCTGTAGAGATAGCACCATCTACCATTGACCTTCACATACGTCTCGTCCAGGTACCACGAGCGACCGATCTTTTCTCGACGCTTTGAGCGGAGTTTCTTACTTACCAGCGGAGCAAATTGATACTCCCAGGCACGAATGGTTTCGTAGCTGATCTCAAAGCCACGTTGGAGGAGAAGTTCCGCTACGTCGCGCAAGCCAAGCTTGTAGCGGAGTCGCCAAAGCACCGCCATGAGGACGATGTCAGTTGGGAACTGGAGATCATTGAACGGCGTTCCTGTGCGTTCATTGAACTGGCGTCTGCATGAATTACAGAAGTAGATTCGATAGCCGAGAGAAGTGCGTCGACGCCGTTTCTCGATCGATTCAGACCGACAGTGTGGGCAGGACATTGGCAGCTCCTCGTCTTGTTTCAGACGATGCTACCTAGTCAGGAAACTGAGTTCTGACAGAACCCCTCAGAACGAGCTTGAACGGCTGTTTGGCTCGTGGCGTTGCATTCGGTCTCGTCCCTCCCTGGAGGAAACGCTGCACAGGCACCAGTGAATCTGGCTCAATCTCCTCTAAGAATGCTTGAAACCTTACCGGTTCTGGCAGAACTCAGAGCACCAATACCCGGTGTCATCCCGGTGTCATATAGACCGCGCCTGAACGGAGTAATACCGAAAACACCGGCACGTTACCCCGGGTAGATCAGTTGTATTGAGTGAAGCGTTGCAGATGCGCACAGGCGACGCCGTTTGAGTCCTGGGAGTTACAGAGAAGTACGGGCCAATCAGGGGTCAAAAGGCTGATTCCCACGCGCATACGCTGCGGATCGGTGTGGAGGTGATTGCAGTCGCGATTCAGCCATGCGAACTAGCACTTTTGTAGTGACGTTGCGTCAACTAGCTGCAGTTAGTGCTCCTTTAAGTCACCTGACCGGTAGTAGATTTGTGGCGATTAGTCTTGCGTATTGGTTGCTATTGTGTACCATGGTGGTCAGGATTTGTGTGTGCGAACTACTTTGTAAGTGCATCCAAATAAAGTGTTGCTGGTAAACGAACTCCCCCTCGGAAGGAAGTTCACATTTGAAGAAGTTCTTGTTCATGGCCTGGCTACCTATTGGGCGCCTTGTTTTTGTCCTGGCCCTGATATCGGTGGCCGGTGTAATCACTGCCTGTGGTGGCGGTACTGAGTCGGAATCTGTCGATTCAAAACCCCTTGTGATCTATTCCGGCAGAAGTGAATCTCTCGTTGGGCCTGTAATCGCCCAGTTCAGTGAGTTCACCGGGATCGAAGTCCAGGTGAACTACGGTTCGACAGGCCCACTGGCTGCAACCCTGCTCGAAGAAGGTTCTAACACTCCTGCAGACATCTTCTTTGCTCAGGATCCGGGAGGCCTCGGCACCGTGAGTGAAATGCTGGATGGCCTTCCATCCGAAGTTGTTGAGCGCGTCCCAGACTGGGCGCGATCACCTGAGAATAAGTGGGTCGGGATATCAGGACGTGCGAGAGTGCTGGTCTATGGTACGGATTCCCTGTCCGAAGCGGATCTGCCGCGTTCCATCGCTGATCTGACGGATCCGAAATGGAAGGGAAAGCTGGGATGGGCACCGGGCAATTCGTCGTTCCAGGCTATGGTCACGGGGATGCGGAAGATTTGGGGTGAGTCTGGGACTCGGGAGTGGCTGGAAGGTATTGTCGCCAACAAACCCAGAGAGTATCCGAACAACTCTTCACAGGTGGCTGCAGCAGCGGACGGCGAAATAGAAATCGGGATGGTGAACCACTATTACCTTTACAGGTTTCTCGCCGAAGAGGGCGACGGTTTTAAGGCGCGCAACTGGTTTACTCCCGAGGAAGATCCGGGATCAATCGTGTTGGTTGCTGGTGCAGGGATTCTCAAAGCATCCGATAACAAAGATGCCGCTGTGAGGTTCTTCGAGTTCATGCTCTCCAGTGTGGGGCAGCAGTTCTTTGCCACGCAGACCCATGAATACCCGTTGATAGAGGGCGTGGTTACCGATCGCGGTCTGCCAAGTCTTGATTCCCTGGCCAAACCAAGTATTGACCTATCGACACTTGGTGACCTTGAGAGCACGCAGCAGTTGTTGAGAGATGTTGGTGCGCTGCCGTAGACGGTAAGATTCTCGTTCCGGGTCGGCACCGGGAACGATGGTTTGACAAATATGGCCGAGGGGGAACCGGCGAAGGGCGTACCTGCCCTTCGCCGGGCCTTTTGGCTGAAGATGCAGGTCGAATTTTGCCGGTACCACGAGTGAAATGACAAACATGACCGAAGTTCGCAGTGCTATGAAGAAATCATCGCGCTCCCTGGTACAGCAGATGCCGCCATGGCCATTGTTGGTCATCGGAATTGCTATCGGCGTAGCCGCTTTGCTTCCGGCGCTGTACCTGTTTGTCAGGGCGATCGAAGACGGGGCGGAGACTTGGGATCATGTCTTTCGGATGCGGACACTCCAAGTCTTGATGCGCACCATCGTCCTGATCGGTGTCGTGACTGCGGTTTCTACGGTACTCGGTACCCTGCTTGCCTGGTTCACGATACGCACCAAGCTCCCTGCCAGGAAGCTTTTATCTGTGATGGCCGTGCTTCCTCTTGTCATCCCGAGCTTCGTCATGGCGACCACCACTATCGAATTATTCGGAACTGGCGGACTGCTTGAAGATTGGATAGGCGTCTTTGGTCTCAGGCGGATGGCAAGTTTTGATGGCCTGCGCGGTGCTTCGTTTGTCCTCGTTCTCATGACTTATCCCTATGTCTACCTTTCAGCACGGGGAGCGCTGCGACAATTGGACCCAGCGCTGGAGGAGGTGGCCCGTAGCATGGGATATGGCTCGATACAGACCTTCCGTCGGGTGACGATGCCAATACTCAAACCTGCGCTCACCGCAGGCTCGTTGCTGGTTGCTCTTTACACCCTCAGTGATTTTGGGGCTGTGGCGCTACTGAGGTACGAGACATTTACTTTCGCAATATTCAACCAGTACGAGTCAGCCTTGAATCGCTCTGTTGCGGCGGGTCTTTCACTGGTGCTCGTCTTTTTCGCTATCTTGCTGCTTCTGGGTGAGGGTTTCTCACGCGGGCGTGCCCGTTATCACCGCAGCACCTCAGGGAGCGTGAGACCGAATTCTGAGGTGGACCTTGGCAAGTGGCGTTGGGTGGCATTTCTATTAGTACTGGTCCCTGTCTTGGCGGGGTTGGTTGGTCCGGTAGGAGTGCTCATGTGGTGGCTTATCAGGGGCCTCATGCGTGGTCAGAGCATGACCGCACTTGTTGAACCGGCGGTAAACTCGATATCGATTTCACTCATGGCGGCTGGCTTGACCGTATTGATTGCCACACCTGTCGCTGTTCTGGCTGTTCGTTACCGTCCGTGGTTGCCGGGACGGGCCATAGAGCGAGCAACACACATTGGATTCGGCCTACCCGGAGTGGTTGTAGCCATTTCACTGGTCTTCTTCGGTGTCAACTATGCTCTACCTCTTTACCAGTCCACGTGGTTGCTCCTGTTTGGATATACCGTGTTGTTCTTGCCGGCTGCGGTAGGTGCCATTAAGTATTCGCTGATGCAGGTCAATCCACGCATTGAAGAGGCTGCAAGGGGGCTTGGCCGAACGCAGTTTCGCACTTTGTTGACTGTCACCCTTCCAATTGCGATGCCGGGCGTCCTCGTGGGTGCTGCGTTGGTGTTCCTAATGACAATGAGAGAATTGCCGGCGACGCTAATCCTCAGTCCTATAGGATTCAAAACTCTAGCGACGGTAATCTGGGATTCATCCGTAGATGCCTTCTTTGCGCGAACAGCGGCGGCCTCTCTGCTCCTGATCCTGCTTGCCGGTATCCCAACGGCTTATATGGTGCTTCGCGAAGGTACACGCCAGAGCGCAGACGGCCCACAAGT
>JAURLM010000302.1 GCA_030831265.1 Chloroflexota bacterium | reverse complement strand
GCCGCCCGTCCCGCCGCGTCCAGTTGAACGCTTGAGATTCGCCCGCCTGACACTTCTCGGACTATCTGCCGGATTCGGTCGATGTATTTGTCGTGCACCCAGTCCTTTACGAACCGGTTGGGTGCGATCAGCTGCAGCTCGCCAGCAGACTCCTGCGCTCGCAAGGGCCTGATCCACGTGTTGAACTGCTGCGGTGGCATTTCGTCGCGCAGGAAACTGCTGCAGCGCTGCCAGGTGACGTCCATCAAAGGTATTCCTTAGCGTTGCCTTTCGGGTCCTGTCTTATCCGTGGAAAACCCGGGCGCGCATATTCTAACGTTGTCCACAGGTGTTATCCACATGGACGCCCAAGAAAAGTCATTATTTTATAAGACTATGTTTTAAAAAGTTATTTTTGGACGGAACGCGGGATCTTCTTCGAGGTCGACCTGGTGTTCAAGCCAACAAAACTGTGCATAACATGTATATAAGTTCTGGAAATCGTGTGCCGATCCCGTGGGCAATACGTGGGCTTGACCGTACCCCGCTGAAAGCTGGCACAAGCAACCAACCACAGATCCACACCTTGTTTCTCGAGGAACAACACACAATTCAAGGACTTGCCCAAGATGTCCACATGGGACGTGCGCCGATGCCGGCCGGCTGATCCGTGTCACGCCCAGACCGACCGCGCGCACCGAACAGGAAAATTCCCGACTGCGACGTGGCCATACGGGTTTACCAGACAACTCTATCTTCAATAGACTGCGCCCCCTTTTGGTTTCCGCCGCAGATCAAGGCAGCATCCGATGAAGCGCACATTCCAGCCCAGCAATCTCAAGCGCAAGCGCACCCACGGTTTCCGTGCGCGCATGGCTACGCGCAACGGTCGTATCGTTCTCGCTCGGCGCCGCGCAAAAGGCCGCAAGCGGCTGACCGCCTGACAGCCAGGCCTTGCGCGCATGCATGGGGTCCCACGCTTTTCCGAAGCAGGCGCGGTTACTGAGACCCGCCGAATTCAAGGGCGTGTTCGACAACCCTCCTTTGCGTTTCTCTGCCGGAGAGCTGCTTCTTCTTGCGAGACCCCGCCTAACCGGCGGTTCGCGCATCGGCGTGGTTGCTCCAAAAAAAGCGTCGAAGCTCGCTACGGGCAGAAACCGCTTCAAACGCCAGGTAAGAGAGTTTTTCCGGTTGCATCAGCATGCAATCGCCTCGATGGACATCGTGATTCTTGCCCGCAAGGGAATTGACGAACTCGACAACGACGGGATCCGGCAAAGGCTCGACACCCTATGGACCCGACTCCTGAAGCGCGCGCCATCAGCCCCGACACCGGTTTCCTCGTCAGACTGCTTGTCGGGCTTGTCGACGCCTATCGGTTCTTCCTGAGTCCGCTTATCGGAAATCAATGCAGATTTCATCCCACGTGCTCCTGCTATGGCCGTGACGCGTTGCTGTCACACGGCGCACTCCGGGGATCGTGGTTGACCGTCTGGCGCATCAGCCGCTGTCATCCTTGGGCTGAGGGCGGTTACGATCCCGTGCCGCCGATTGGGCACACATCACGAACGGACATATCCCACTGATGGACATCCAGCGCTACGCACTCATGATCGCTCTTGCGCTTGTCGGCTGGATGACGCTGGTGGAGTGGAACGCGTTCCGGATGGAGCACTCGACGGGGCGGACGCTTGCTGCGGAAGCCCGGCAAAACGTTTCACAGTCAGAAGATCCGACTCCGACGGCCGCCGCGGAGTTGGTGGGAGAAGCTTCAGCGCCAGCAACCACAGACCTTCCGACCGCGCCCACGCAGCCAACAGCGCATGAGGCTCCTGCTGCGCCCAAGGCTGCCGGCGAACTGATACAGGTCACCACCGACACTCTTCTCGTTCAGATCTCCCTTGTTGGCGGGGACATCGTTGCCGTCTCCCTTCCGAAATTCCATGCCGAGCTCGGCCGTGCCGACCGCCCGTTCAAGCTGCTGCAGCAGGACAGCGACCGTAACTACACCGCGCAGAGCGGACTCATAGGGCCGAACGGTACTGACACGGCCAAAGGCCGACCGCGCTTCACAAGCGACCACGCATCATGGGCGCTGCAAGACAAACAGGATCGGCTTGTGGTCACGCTCAGGCACACCGCCGACAGCGGCGTGAAACTGGAAAAGCGTTACACCTTCATGCGCGGCTCTTACGTTACGGAGCTCGACTACGCCGTTACCAACGGCAGCCACCAGACGTGGCAGGCGGCGCTGTTCGGCCAGCTCCGCCGCGACGATGCACCTGACCCCAGCGCAACCGGCGGTGCATTGGGCATACAGCCCTTCGTAGGATTCGCGAGCCGCACCGCCGAGGAGAAGTACCTCAAGCACAAGTTCGACGACCTGGCCGACGAGCCCTATTCGGCACAAACGACGGGTGGCTGGGTCGCGCTGGTGCAGCATTATTTCGTCAGCGCGTGGATTCCGGTGGACTCCCAAACCAACCGCATCGATATGCTACGCAGCGACTCCGGCTACAACATTGCCCGCTTCACGAGCCCTCTTGTATCCGTCCAACCAGGAGGAACAGCCACTCTCGGAGCACGCTTCTATGCCGGCCCCAAAGACCAGTACACCCTTTTCAAGATTTCACCCGGACTGGATCTGACGGTCGACTACGGATGGCTCTGGTGGATCGCGCAGCCGCTCTTCGCGCTGTTGCACTTCTTCGCTACCGGCGAACTGCATGCATTCGGATCGGTGATCGACATCGGCAGCGGGGCCGGCAACTGGGGTGTCGCCATTGTCATGCTGACGCTGCTCGTGAAAGGCGCCTTCTTTCATCTCTCGGCAGCAAGCTACAAGTCGATGGCGAAGATGCGGAAGCTGCAGCCGAAGATGCTTGAGCTGCGCGACCGCTACGGAGACGATCGGCAGAAACTCTCGCAAGAGACCATGGATCTCTATCGTCGCGAGAAGGTGAACCCGCTGGGCGGATGCCTTCCCATCCTGATACAGATGCCCGTCTTCCTGTCGCTCTACTGGGTTCTCCTTGAAAGCGTAGAACTACGGCAAGCACCTCTGGGAGGATGGATACGCGATCTCTCCGTGATGGACCCCTACTTCGTCCTGCCGTTGCTGATGGGTGCATCCATGTACTACCAGCAGACATTGAACCCGCCTCCACCCGACCCGATGCAGGCAAAGGTGATGCAGTTCATGCCGATCATCTTCACTGTTTTCTTTTTGTTCTTCCCGGCAGGACTGGTTCTCTACTGGTTGGTGAACAACGTGCTGTCCATCGCGCAGCAGTGGGTCATCACGAAGCGAATCGAACAAGAACCCTGAGCAATGCAGTTCGTATCGCCAGGCGGGGAAACGATCGCAGCGATCGCGACCGCGCCCGGACGGGGCGGCGTCGGCATAGTCCGTATTTCCGGACCAGGCGCAGCCAGGATCGGGGCTGAAATCACCCGAAGAACCATCCCACCCCGAAAGGCTATATTCACCTCTTTCCTTGATCAGGGCGGCCGTGCCATCGACTCGGGGATCGCGCTCTTCTTCCCAGGTCCTGCGAGCTTCACCGGTGACGATGTCATTGAGCTCCAAGGCCACGGTGGTCCTGTGGTACTCGATATGCTGCTGGAGCGAGCGCTTGCAGAGGGCGCACGCCTGGCAAGGCCCGGTGAATTCAGTGAACGGGCGTACCTGAACGGGAAGATAGATCTCACACAAGCCGAGGCGATCGCAGACCTCATAGACGCAGCCAGCAGGGAAGCTGCCCGCGGTGCCATGAGGAGCATAGAGGGCGCCTTCTCCGCCGAGGTCACTCCGCTCGTCGATGAACTCACGCAGCTGCGGATGCTGGTGGAAGCGTGCATCGACTTCCCCGAGGAGGACATTGACTCCCTTGCAGACCATGATGTACTCGAGCAGATAGATACG
This sequence comes from Chloroflexota bacterium, assembly GCA_030831265.1. Classification (GTDB taxonomy): domain Bacteria; phylum Chloroflexota; class Dehalococcoidia; order Lucifugimonadales; family Lucifugimonadaceae; genus JAJCYX01. Next base: position 1,380 of record JAURLM010000302.1, on the reverse strand, counting down.
CTGCTGGCTCGTATCGCGACGATCGAGAACACAGCGAGATCCGGGAGGCTTTTACGCGACGGAATGAATGTGCTGATAGCCGGAAAACCAAACGCCGGAAAATCCAGCCTGCTGAACGCACTTGCCGGTGACAGTGTCGCGATCGTAAGCGCCATACCGGGTACTACACGAGACCTGATCCGGGAGCGGATCCTCATCGATGGCATACCGATCCACGTCACGGACACCGCAGGTCTGCGGGAAAGTCCCGACGAAATAGAACAGGAGGGCATCCGCCGCGCGCTGCACGAGGCGGAACAAGCGGACGTCCTGCTCCTGGTCGTGGACAGCTCTGCGAAAGATGATCCCGATGCGATCCTGAACGATCACTTCCACGGCGTCTTTCAGAACCTGCCACCGGTCTGCGTGATACTGAACAAGTGCGACCTGAGTGGCCTAACTCCCGGCAACCAAAAATCAGACAGGCATCACTGTGTAGCCCTTTCGGCGCTCAGCGGTGCGGGCATGGATGCGCTGCGCACTGCATTGCGGGACATCGTGGGACTCACACCTTCTGGCGGAGGAGGCTTCAGTGCAAGGCGGCGTCATCTGGACGCTCTGGCGCGCGCACGCGGAGCTCTCGAGGACGCCAGAAGCACGCTCGTGTCGAAGGCAGGTTCCGAGCTCCTCGCTGAAGACCTACGGCTCGCACAACAGTGCGTGGGCGAAATCACCGGACAACTGAGCCCTGATGAACTGCTCGGGAAGATTTTCTCCAGCTTCTGCATAGGAAAGTAAAACCGCTTCCAGAGGGTCCCGCTTCTCCAAAGGAAATAACCTGTGCACAGCACGTGCATGGACAGTTCATCAAACTGGGGATGAAATGATCCACTACCCTGACCGTGGCAACGCGATCCGTAGTATCCACACCTCGTGCACCGTCCGGACAGAGGCTAGACGCCCTGTCCACACAGACTTCCATCCATTGCAACCCAATGATCAGAAAGGACAAGCAACGCTTATCCACACACATTGCTCGACTCTATAAGTACAACATCCTGATCCCTTCCTTCCCAGGGAAAGACATAAATCGATTCCGAAGATGTCTCAGCCATCGGGCGCTCAAAATTCACTGTGGTTGAATTTTGAACACCGGGCGAAACGCCAGATATACTGCCCGGCCCTTTTCAGGGAGCTTGCAAGGTGGATCATCCCAGCCGATATGGCGTGATCGTGGTAGGTGGCGGCCATGCCGGCACGGAGGCGGCGCTCGCCTCCGCACGCATGGGCGTAAGCACACTGCTTCTCACGCAGAGCATCGAGCAACTCGGCCAGATGTCCTGCAACCCCGCGATAGGCGGTATCGGCAAGAGTCACCTCGTCAAGGAAATCGATGCGCTC
>JAURLM010000301.1 GCA_030831265.1 Chloroflexota bacterium | reverse complement strand
GTCTTGAATGTGACGAACGCGGTCTACATCCTTGCATCTATCCTGTTCATCGTTGGCCTCAAGAGACTGTCGCACCCGTCGACCGCACGTACCGGTAACCGTATGGCAGCGGTTGCAATGCTGATGGCGGTAGTCGTAACGCTCATCGACCGCGATATCGTCCGCATTGAATGGATCATCCTTGGCGTTGTCATCGGTGCGGCGATTGGTGCGGTTTTCGCACGGCGTGTCCAGATGACTGCCATGCCCCAGATGGTTGCCATATTCAATGGCTTTGGCGGTGCGGCATCAGCACTGGTGGCCACCGCAGAGTTGATCGAAAACGAAGACATCCTCAGTTCGGTGTCGCTCGTCACAATCATGGCAGGAACCATCGTTGGAGCCGTCACGCTGACCGGTAGCTTCATAGCTTTCGGCAAGTTGCAAGGATTTGTAGCAACTCGACCGGTGTTGATTCCAGCACGGAACTACGTCAGTGGAGTCCTTCTTATAGGGGCGATCGCGCTCGGTGCATACCTTGTGTACGAACCAAGCAACGTTGGCCTGTTTGCTCTGATGGGCATCCTGGCACTGGCGCTGGGAATACTGCTGGTCATCCCGATTGGTGGTGCAGACATGCCAGTTGTGGTTGCCCTGCTGAACTCATATTCAGGTATAGCGGCTGCCGCAACCGGTTTTGTGCTCAACAACAACATGCTCATCATCGCCGGATCACTGGTTGGTGCATCAGGAATCATCCTGACCCAGATCATGACCAAGGCGATGAACCGATCGCTGGCGAACGTGATGCTGGGTGGCTTCGGCGCTGTTGCAAATGGCGGTGGTTCTGCCGGAGCGGTCGAACAACGACCGGTCAGGTCAGTAACGGCTGAAGACGTCGCAATGGTTCTGAGTTATGCACGCAGTGTTGTCTTCGTTCCGGGCTACGGCCTTGCGGTGGCGCAGGCGCAGCACGCAGTGCGCGAACTGGCGGATGTGCTGAAAGCACGCGGTGTTAGCGTGAAGTACGCGGTCCACCCGGTGGCAGGCCGAATGCCGGGGCACATGAACGTGCTTCTGGCCGAAGCCAACGTTCCTTACGACGAACTGAAGGATCTTGACGAGATCAACTCGGAGTTTGACCGCACAGATGTCTCGATAGTCATCGGCGCTAACGACGTCACCAATCCAATTGCCCGTACCGATCCTTCGAGCCCAATCTACGGTATGCCAATCCTGAACGTGGACGCATCAAACGCCGTTGTCGTGCTCAAGCGGTCGATGGCCTCGGGTTTCGCAGGTGTGGACAACGAGTTGTTCTACCTCGACAAGACGATGATGTTCTTCGGCGATGCACGTGCATCGGTAGAAGCACTCGTCCGTGAGGTCAAGGCGCTCTAAGCGTTCTGTTGATTGTTGTTTGCACCGTACGGGAATTCACATTCTTCCACTGGTACTGTGCTTTGCATGGCGTAATGTAGGAGCATACCTACGCGCTCAAAACTATTCATGTGAGCGCCACGGCCACCTGCAAGGCATGTGACATGACTCCTGGACAATCATCAGTTTCCACAACACTGAAGCAGCTAGTCATTGACCGCGTAGCCAGCCGCATTTGGCAGAAAGATGCATCGCTATGGCCACCGGAATCACCGGGAGCCGAACCTGCTGCCGAGATCATGGGCTGGCTGGAACTGCCGACCAAACTCGAAAAGCAGATATCTCTGTTTGATGAAGTCGCCACACGCCTGCGGGACAGGGCGATAACCGAAATCGTGGTTCTTGGCATGGGCGGCAGCAGCATGACACCAGAAGTGCTGCGAGTTGTCTTCGGTACGCAGCCAGGTGGAATGAACCTCCATGTGCTGGACACGGTAAACCCCGACACGATAGGTCCGGTCACCGCTGCCCTGCCGTTACCAAACACAGCATTCATAGTTGCAAGCAAGTCTGGAACTACTGTCGAACCGCTTTCGCTTGAGAAGTATTTTCGATCTGCCCTGGCTGACGCAGGCGTGAGCGATGTCTCTGCACACTTCATTGCCATCACTGACGCTGGAACTCCGCTTGCGAACCGAGCAAGCGAAGGCCAGTTCGCTCACTGGCTTGAGACCCCGCGGGACGTGGGCGGCAGGTTTTCTGCATTGACCGCATTCGGCATGTTTCCTGCCAGTGCGCTTGGGATTGAGATTTCGAACTTGCAGCAATCTGCACAGGAGATAGCGCAAGCATGCCGGGCGGACATGGAAGACAATCCAGGCCTATTGCTGGGAGCAACCCTCGGTGCGCACGCTCTAAATGGCCGTGACAAGGTGACGCTAATCACATCGCCGGGGCTTGAGCGCTTCGGACTGTGGGTTGAGCAGTTGCTTGCTGAGTCCACCGGCAAGCACGGCAAAGGACTCATCCCCGTAGCCGGTGAACAGCTTTACCCGACCAACTGGTACGGCGACGACCGCAATTTCGTCTACATGCGGCTCGAATGTGCAGACAATACTGCCACTGACGCACACATAGAAAAACTAGTGACATCCGGCCAACCCGTGTTGACGCTCAACGTGACAGATCTAGCTGGCATAGGCGCAGAGTTCTTCCGCTGGGAGTTTGCCACCGGGGTCGCCGGACATGTCATAGGAATATTCCCGTTCGACCAGCCTGACGTGAACGCTGCAAAAGACAAGGCGCGAGCCATACTGGACTCCGGAAACCTTCCGTCCGATGACTCAATTTCAGACCTGGAAACTGCGTTGAAATCTCTAACTGAAACGCCAAAAACCGGCGACTACGTGGCAATAGGTGCGTTCTTGCCAGAGTCAGATGAGCTGAGCCACGCGTTCTCAAAACTGCGGGCTTTCATCACGAAAACTACCGGAATGGCCACCACTTTCGGCTACGGACCGCGCTATCTGCACTCCACGGGACAGCTCTACAAAGGTGGAACGAAATCAATTCGCTTCATTGGCATAGTTTCACACGGTTCCGGTGACATAAAAGTACCAGGCGAGTCATACACTCTCGGCGCTCTTACACCTGCTCAGGCGTATGGAGACTTTGAGGTACTACGTGACCGCGGGCGTCGGATTCGGACCGCCACATTGCGTAAAAACGCTGTGGCAGAGATAGAAGGTGCATTGAGAGATTAGAGAGCAGACGAAACGGTCATTCGCTTCAGTGAGGAGGAGCGAGAGACCAGTAACGTGTGAGGACGTTGCACGACTGCAATCTGCACAACGCAGCTCCCGGCGCAGAAGTGGAGAATAGCCGATGATTCAGGACATCACGGGATCCCCAACCATGTTCATGGTGGGACTCGATCACCGTATAAATTTTTGTCGAGAGCTTGTCGGCACCACCGGCGAGCCAACAGCTTCCGACAGGCACCAGGCCGCCCGGCTGAAAACTGTGGTGTTCAATGCCGTGAAGCGTGCTGTTGAAAACGGCCTGTCAAAATCACAGGCGGCAATATGGTCGGAATCTGACCTTGGTGAGGCGATATTGCTACGAGCACGCGGTATGTCACTGCTAACTGCAGTGTCAGCCGATCGTCGTGGCGAAGACGGCGGTTCAGAACTTACGCCAACGCGTGGATGGGATGTGACGACGAGGCTGGATGCGGATTTCGCAGCAGTACGCGTCAACTACAACCCGGACTCCCCGCGGCATGTGCGTGAGCAGGCACAGGATTCCCTGTTCAGGCTCTCGCGAAAATGCCGGGCCGGCAATCGTGGTCTAATGGTTGAACTGACCGCATCGCCAACACGTCGCCAGATTGAACGTACCGGCGGATACGAGCAGGCGCGCACAATGGTCCTGCTGGAGTCTATGAGACAACTCCAGGACGCAGGTGTAGAGCCAAGCGCATGGGTTGTTGAGTCACCAGCGGACAAGCGCTCAGCAGCCATGCTCGCAGCGCAGGCACATCTGGATGAACGCTACGGCATCTCAGTGCTTTTCGCGGTCGGATCAGAGCCAGACCCTTCCGACGAGTCTGACTATCCGACTCGTGAGGAGGAGGAGATGACGGCGCTGGCGGCCCGAACACTTGGTGCAACGGGAATCCTGATTGGACCAGCCGCATACTTTGCCCAACTCGCACGCTTGCAGCGCGGCCTGATTACCGAGGATGTAGCCATAGAGCGCATCGCACGGCGCATCGCAAGCCTTCAGCGTGTGTTCTCAGATGCAAGATCAACCGCAGAAGTGATGTAGACGAGCAGGTCTGTTCGGCTGAGGTTACTTGATGAAACGGCCACCGGAGTAATGTCCGGTGGCTGTTTTGATTTCTACCTGTCAGGAAACTTGAAGCGTTCCAGCTTTGTCTCGTCAACCTCAACGCCGAGGCCGGGCTTGTCTGTGACGTGGAAATAGCCGTCAACAGGGTCATACGGCTCTTTCAGGATGGCCGCCTTCATGGCGTTGGCATCGTGGCTATGCTCCATGATCATGAAGTTCGGGCAGGATGCGGAAAACTCCACCGTCGCTGCGACAGCAAGAATCCCACCACCGCCAACATGTGGAGCGACGGGAATGTTGTATGTGTCCGCCAGCGTTGCGATGCGCTTGCCTTCGGTAATGCCCGTCCGGCCAATGTCATGCATAACTATGTCGTACGCGCGCCGCTCAAATGCCTCTCGCATCTCGTAGCGCGTTCGACTCCACTCGCCAATCGCCACCGCCATATCCAGTGATCGCGCAATCTCAGCCTGGCCGGGGATGTCATCGGGGACGATTGGCGACTCCAACCATGTGAAGTCCAGCCCTTCCAGCCTGCGGCCCAGTTCGATGGAACTGGAGACGGTCTGGCGCATGTGGACATCGACCATCAACTTGATGCCGGAGCCAACTCGCTCCCTGACTGCAGCGGCGATATCAGCGACGCCGTCGCGGTCGACGAGCAGGTGCAGCTTGAGTGCCTTGTAGCCGTGGCCGACGTGATACTCGGCCTTGTCAGCGACGTCTGACGGGTCAGTGCCACCCATTCCGGCGTAAAGCAGCACACGATCCCGGTATCGGCCACCGGACAGCTTGTGGATGGGCTTACCCGTGACCTTGCCGCAGATGTCCCACAGCGCCACGTCCATGCCGCCGAGCGCATCTACGTAGAAGCCTGTCGGGTGGCCTCGCTCGCGCATAGCGCCATACGCACGTGTCCAGATCGCCTCGATGTCGAATGGATCACGGTTGATGACCAGTGGCCTGACCAACTCTTCGACAATTGTCCGAGTGACGCGAGGGGCGACAGGTGACTGCGCCTCTCCCCATCCCACAACGCCGGTGTCCGTCTCAAGGCGAATAAGCGTAGTTTCGTGGTGGTGCGAGTAGATAGACGTGAACGCCGATTGGTCGATGAAGTAGTCACCGAAGTCATCGACCGGAGGACGTGACTCGCCCGCGCCATGCGAGGATGAACTGGCCGGTGTGGCGAAGTTGTCTTTCGAGATACGGATGGAGTATGCGCGTACGTCGGTGATTTTCATGTCGTTCCCGTGGTCTACCGTCTCGTTGGGTGTGAGAGTTGCAGATGCTACCTGACGCGGCCCTGCAACGGTGGCAGCATCAGTTCTGCTGCTCTCGCCACATCTACGCGGCGTCGATGCAGCGCATGAAGCTGACCTTTGGCCTGGCCTTCATATGCTGAATCAACCTGTTCAGTGCTTCCAGCCGGGCGAATCGGCCTGTGGTGTGCGGGTGCATCGTCAGCATGAACATCCGCCCTGCCCTGTACGCGCCGTCGAACTCCCACTGCCACGCGGTGAGCACATCGTTCGGGGTGGCGATTGGCGCGGTCCGACCGGCCACCGGCGTGAACGTGTAGTACGGGGCGTCGTCCAGTGACCAGTGAACAGGCAGTTCGACCATTTGCTTTCCAGACTCGCCGACAAAGTACGGAACGTCGTCG
>JAURLM010000300.1 GCA_030831265.1 Chloroflexota bacterium | reverse complement strand
GGTGGCAGCAGGTCAACTAAGATCAAGGTATCGCCAGAAGCGCTCACGAAGATTCCCGGTGCTTCCGTTGTGCAAGACCTGACAATCGCTGACTGACTCATTTTTTACGTATCACGCAGGACAACTAGATGCCGTCTGGAACAGTCGAAGCCGATTTTGCAGCGTCACCCGAACGGGTATGGTCGGTCTTGGTCGACCTCGAAAACGCTCCTTCGTGGGTACCTGACGTTGTATCCGTGAAAAAGTTGGATTCAACTCCAATTGGCACCGGCTCACGCTTCGCCGAGGTGGTTGAGGTACAGGGGCGGAAAATGGACCTCACTGTCTCTGTTACCGAATTTGACCCACCGCGCCGTATCGCACATCGGGGCATTGGCAAATCTGTAGAGATTGGTGGACAGACATCTGTTGTCCCAACTCCCACAGGATGCCGAGTAATAAACGAATGGAGTCTGGAGTTGAGCGGATTCCTGAAGCTTGGATCGTCAATCGCAGCTACGTGGACACGGCGTAACATCGAGGCTTCGATGGAAGCTCTACGGAAACTGGTCGAGTCTGATCCACGACCGTAAGAGCTTCGTCCGTTCTCAGTTGCGGCTTTGCTGGTAGTGGTTACGAATCCAGATTGCGACCGCGTTGAGAGACAGGAGCATCACCAACAGTACGATGATTCCTGCGGCGGCAAGTGACCGGAAATCTGCCTGTGGCTGCGATGTCCAGTTCAGTATCTGTAGTGGCAGTACCGTGAAGGATGATGCAGGGCTGGTTGGAACAAAGGTGATGAAGACGATGCCGCTGATCATCAGGATCGGTGCTGCTTCACCAATGGCTCGTGACAGGGCGAGAATCACTCCACTCATTATCCCGGGAATCGCCTGCGGGAGAACCACAGACTTGACCACCTGCCAGCGTGTCGCCCCCATCGCATATGCCGCATCCCGGTAGCTGGACGGAATGGCTCGGATCGCTTCCTGCGATGCGATTATGATGATGGGCAATATGAGAAGCGTCAAAGTCAGCCCACCGGCCAGTACGCTTCGCCCCATGCCAAGCAGCAACACGAATATTCCCAGGCCAAGAATTCCATAAACGATTGACGGTACTCCCGCCAGGTTCGCTATGTTCAACTGGATTACCCGGCTGAACCAGCTCTTTCCTGCGAATTCTTCAAGGTACACCGCCGTACCTATACCGAGCGGAACAGCAAATATGCCGGTGACTGCTATCACCCACATGGTCCCCATTAATGGAGCAAATATGCCAGCATTCGCAGGCCGACGTGAAGCATAGCTGGTGATGAATTGCCAGTCCAACCATCCCCATGCGTCGATAACAATGTTAGTAAGCAGGGTTAAAAGACCCAGCACTCCGACTAGCACAGCCAGCGTGAAGAGCGACAGGAATAAACGGTCACGCCAGGTTCGATACGTGATACGACTACGTACCGCCTTAACCTTTGTCCCTTCTTGAATCGAGAGTCTCATTCGTACTGCTGCCTGTATCGTGCGATTACCCATCGCCCAAGAATGTTCATGGCCAACGTTACGACGAACAACAATAGGCCAACGGCAAAAATACTCTTGAACACGATCGAACCCTGCGCCGTTTCACCGGTTGCAATCTGTGCGATGAACGCGGTCATAGTCTGGACAGGTTCAAGCGGATTGAAGGTCAGGTTAGCCATTGATCCAGCCGCAAGGTAGACAATCATTGTTTCTCCAATAGCCCGAGAAACAGCAAGAATCAGTGATGCCACGATGCCGGATAGTGCAGAGGGCACAACGACTTTGGTAGCGACTTCGAACCGGGTGGCACCGAGTGCGTAGGCAGCATCGCGCAATGATCTCGGGACGGAGATCATTGCGTCCTCGCTGAGTGTAGACACCATTGGCATGATCATCAGTCCCATCACGATACCCGCGCTCAGGGCGTTAAAGATGATCAGGTCTTCAAATACCATTTGCAGCAGCGGTGTGATGAAACTGAGGGCAAAGAAGCCATACACAACCGTCGGAATACCAGCAAGGATTTCCAGGACCGGCTTCAAAATCCTCCGCACACGATCTGGTGCGTACTCCGACAGGAAAATCGCCGCTCCCATTCCCAACGCAAGGGCGATCACACCGGCAATAAGCGCGACCAACAAGGTTCCTGCTACAAGCGGCAGTACGCCGAAGTGCTGCGGAATGAACAGTGCTGTCCACTTGGTTCCGAACAAGAAATCCCAGACGGGGATCTCAAGAAAGAAGCCGAAGGCGTCTTTCAGCAGGGAAAACAGTATTCCTACTGTGGTCAGTACGGAGATCAGCGCGACCAGCAGAAGGGTGATCTTCACCACCCGCTGCTCCAGGTGCTGCCTTGACCTGTGACGACGCAGGCGTTCGACGTCCCTGGCATCGATTCTCACGTGTTCGGATTTCGCCGCAGATGGAATTTCTTCGTACCTCTCAACAAGGAGTTAGCACCGCGTATCAAACCCTGCGATGATTCGCCTCCATTGTTAACCGATTGTTAACAGCACTGCCCAGACAAAGCTAGATTTCAGGACACTCAACCACTCTTGAACTGCGGCACTCGAATCGTGAACGTGGTTCCACTACCGAGTTTGCTGGCGACAGATATATCGCCGCTGTGTGCCTGGACAATGTGCCGCGCAATGGCCAGACCCAGCCCGGTTCCACCACGGGTACGAGCGGAATCGACTTTGTAAAAGCGTTCAAACAGGTGAGGAAGGTGAGGTGCAGCAATGCCCGGCCCATTGTCGGAAACCTCGAACTGCACATTGCGGCCAACCGTCTTCGCCCGGAGGACAACCTGGCAACCCGTCGACTTTGCGTTGAAAGCATTCGTTATGAGGTTTGTTAACACTTGCTCGAATTTCAGAGGATCCATAGCCACATTCGGCAGTTCTGATGGAGCCTCTACGACGATGCTGGAATCAGATTTTTCCGCCAGCGGAATGAACCGGTCGCGGACATCTGCAAGGAATTGGGCTGGGTTCACAGCGATGATATGCAGCGGTGTCTGACCAGATTCAAGACGTGATAGTTCCAGCATCTCATGTACAAGCAATTCCATCCGGTTGGTGTCTTCAAGGATCCTGGCCAGGAAGTTCTGCCGCGCTTCAGCATCTTCACCAGCACGACCTTCGAGTGTCTCCGCTGCAGCCTTGATGGCGGCGATTGGCGTACGCAATTCATGAGAGGCATTGCCCACGAATTCCCGACGCGTCGTTTCAGTCACCCTGACCGAAGTTATGTCCGTGAGTAGCAGCACCGTCTTTCTGCGGCCATCACGATCTTGGAACGGTGTGGCAAGTGCCTGTACAAAGCTTTTGGAGGCTCGTATTTCGAATTTCGCACGTGCTTCTCTGCCCGTTTGTGCGGGGATTGAGGCCATTTCGTTAAGGTCGAAGTGGTTATTGAGGGATATCAGCCTGACTCCGGGTGCGTACTCATCTTCAGGACCAAGCAGGCGCAACGCCGAAGGGTTAGCGAACTCTACGAAACACTCCGCATCTACAAGCAGAACGCCTTCGCTGATAGTGTCCAGTATCGAACGCAGGCGAGCCCGCTCAACGTCAGTATCCGCCATAGCCGCGACAAGTCGGTCTGACAGGCGGTTGACTGCACGCGCCATCCTGCTCAACTCGGCAGGCCCATCAGGCATGATCCGGTGTGAACGGTCGATAGACGCCGTTCGCAAGACGTCTTCCGTCATTCGGGAAAATTGCGAACTCAAATGCCAGGCACGTATTGCCCCTACGAGCACAGCCAATATGCCCACAAGAACCGTGCCAACAACGTGAAAAAGGCTTCCTGCGGTGGCAATGACGACGACGAGCACGACAATTTCAGCAAGTATCCGCCATCTGAGCGACCAGCCAGTCATGCGTTTGTCCTGTTCCTCTACCAGCTGCTTGGGGAGGGTCAGGTGCTGAACCGGTAACCCACTCCGCGAACGGTCTGTACCCGCAATGGTGCTGAAGGATTGGCTTCTATCTTCATGCGCAACCAGCGGACATGAACGTCCACTGTCCTGGTGTCACCTGCGTAATCAAAGCCCCAGACCTCTTGCAGCAACTGGTCGCGAGAATACACGCGCCCGGGTCGCGCTGCGAGAAACGCCAGGAGGTCAAACTCACGCGGTCTCAATTCGATCTCTTTATTGTCCAGTTTCACACGACGGCCAGCGAGATCGATGCGCAATCCACCAACATCAATCACATCCGTGGCTTCCGTTGTGGTGACTGAATTCAACATGGTGGCCCTGCGTAGTTGAGCACTAACACGCGCAAGGAGTTCACGCATAGAAAAAGGCTTAACGACGTAGTCGTCAGCGCCAAGTTCAAGACCAACAATGCGGTCCGCTTCCGAATCACGCGCTGTCAACATGATTATTGCTGCGGTGGATCCATCCAGACGCAACGTGTGACAGATATCGGTTCCGCTCATTCCGGGCAACATGACATCAAGAACAAGCAAGTCCGGTTTCTGGTTGCGCGCCATGGAGAGTGCCTTGTCACCGTCACCGGTCACCAGCACCTCATAGCCTTCTGCAACCAGGTTGTACCGAATGGCTTCCTGGAGGTTGCGGTCGTCCTCTACAAGCAGGACCTTATTACGAGATGTCACGTTCGTCTCTGGGGCGGCTACCTGGCTTTTAAGCACGTATACACGTCTATTCCTGCGGGCAGCTACGTCTCGTTAAGAAGACACACCGGCAACGTGGACGTAGCTTCCGGTTCAATGTTAACCACGGCTCAACGTTGCCACCTGTTTGTTAACGAATGATTATTGACGTTCATGCCACCCGTTTACGGCGGTTATTGATGTAGTCGATAAGGATGTAGTCACCGAGGTTTCCAGGACTGGCATAGAACGCCCGACCACGATTTATCCGTGATACGTAGTCGATGAACTGCGTCAGGTAACTGGTGCGTTCAAGCATGAAGGAGTTGATGACAATTCCGGCTGTCGTGCAACGCCTTACCTCGTCCAGCGTAAGACTCACTGTCCGACGGGTCGGGGGATAGTTGAAGTACGGAACTCCGTCTTCAAGATGAGCGGTCGGTTCGCCATCGGTGACCATGATGATCTGCCTCGTACCAGCGCGTTCCCTGGTGAGAATTCGACGTGCCAGCATCAACGCATGATGCATGTTGGTTCCCTGCAGCCACATGTTTGGTTGCAGTTCTGGCAGATCAGCAAACTGTATTTCCTCGGCATGGTCAGAAAACCCGACGATATAGAGACGGTCACGCGGGAACTGTCCCTGGATGAGCGACTGCAGCGCCATCGTGACTTTCTTAGCGGCGGCCCACCTACCAGCGTTGAACATGGAACTGCTCTGGTCCAACAGCAGGACTGTGGCGGCACTTACGGTGTGCTCAGTTCGGTCAACTTCGAAGTCTTCCAACTCGAACCGAACCGGAGTTCCCGACCCGCTACGGAAAACTGCATTCATCAGTGACTTGTTCAGGTTGGGCCGGAAGGTTTCACCGTACTCATACGGTCTGGTGTCGCCCGTCACCTCACCACCTTGCCCGGACTCCGTGATTCGATGTCCACCGACGTTGGATTTTGAGAGGCTCCCGAAAACTTCTCGCAGTGCTTTGTCCGCCAGTTTGCGAATGGCGCGGGCTGTCAGCTTCCACTTGTCACCGGAACGTTCGATGTATCCAAGTTCTTCCAGGGCCTTGCTGATATCTTCAAGCTGGTCTAGCGCCTTCTGTGCGTCTTCACCCAGCATCTCTCCAAGTTGGTCCGTGTCTATCGACCCAAGATCACCCGAACGGCCTGCCTGCTGTAGTGAGCGCTCCATCATGTCCATCTTCTGAAGCTGCCCCATCAGGTCCATCGCCTGGTCGAGTGTCAGGGATTCTTCCCCCATGAACGGATAGGCGCGAGCCAAATCAGCGGTCGGCCGTAACGCTTCAAGCATGGATGCCATACGGGCCATCTCTTGCAGCGTCTCCTGATCCATCGACTCAGCGAGTGCCTCCATCAGTTGCTGGCGTTCTTCCTGTGACATCCCGGCCATCAGCGACTGCGCCTGTGCCAACTGTTGCTGCATGTGATCCAACAACTCATCGAAGTTGCGTGGCGGGTCATCACCAAAATTATGACCGAACCTTTCCATACACTTCGCGAATTGTGACTGGAGTTGTTCTTCCGAAGCACCTCGCAACTTCTGCTCCATCAAGTCGCTCATTGCGCGCATCATGTCACGCAGTTCCTGGCGCTCCGCCGCCCCCATCTTTTGCAGATTCTCCGCCGCCTGCTTCGCCACAGTGCTCATCATCTGTTTGCGGAGCATATCGACAAGTTCCTGGAACTTGTCGCGTGCGGTCGAGTCGATGAAGTCGTGGTCGCTCAACTCTTTTACTGTTCCAGCGACACTCGGTGGAAGGTTGTCCAGTTTTTCCTGTGCCGCCGCTGCCCGCTTCTTCACCAACTCCATAGCCGATTGCATCTGGTCGCGTAAATCGGCAGGCACATCCTTCATGCGCTCTTCCGCCTGCCTCACACTTGCCTCTGCGCCCTGCCGCTCATGCCGCACGACATCACGCATCCGCTCTCGCAGGTCCTCCATAACGGAGTCCATGTCAAAGCGTTCAAGCTGCTGGTTACGCTGTTGGCGCAACCTGTTCACAAGGTCTTGCAGACCGGGCATGCGCTGACCGTCCGGGGACTGTATTCCTGCCCGGAACAGGTCACGTAACGATTTTTCGAGATCACCAGATTCGAACAGTGAGTCAGCCACCTCGTTGAAGAGTTCATCGCCGTCAGGCGCGAACGGGTTCTGAGTGCCGTCCCAACGTGAATAGTGGTAGGAAGTCATCGGAGTACCCCTAATGATTAAACGTCATCCCTGTTGCGTCGGTGACGCTGGCGAATTCGCCTGCGAATGTTCTCTCGCTCCTCTTCGCTCATTTCCAAACCACCGATTCCCTGCTCCGGCGGAGGTGGCGGCTTCAAATAGCGGAACCCACCGGCTACTACGTCACGGTTTAACTGTCGGGACAGGTGAAGCCCTTCCAGCACAAATTCTATTGCTGAAGCAGCTTCGGCATTGGAACCTGCACATTGCAACCTGTCGATAACTGTTGCCAGCGCAGGCACTTCGTCAACCATCTTCCGGTATTCGCTGGCTGTGCGACTAGCACTTGTGTCTGCGGTCTGACCGGCTTCAAACTGTGAAACCAGTTCGAATAACGAACCTTCCGGGAAGATCTGCTGAAACACGCCCAGAACGGCTTTTCGCGTCAGCCCTTCAATCACCCGATCCTCTCGACCCTCCTCGAAGGTCTCAAGCTCGATCTTGCCTCGCATCGAAGCGGCAAGAGCAGGCAGGTCTGTGATACGCGGTGCAGCAATATCCTCATTCAACGAGATTGCCCGCTTCAGAGATGCGCTTCTAAGCGTCTCGTAGTTCGAGATGGATAGCCGGACGGAAACGCCGGAACGATGGTTCACGTCAGAACTGCGACGTGCCTGGTGACTGAGTTCAGCAACAACCTCTGCCATGAAATCAGGCACTACCACTCGAACGCCGGCATCATCAAACACCACGCTTTCCTGCTCGACGATGCTGCGCTCATGCTGCGTAGTCGTCGGGTAGTGCGTGCGGACCTGCGCGCCGAACCTGTCTTT
>JAURLM010000299.1 GCA_030831265.1 Chloroflexota bacterium | reverse complement strand
TCAATCCCACTCACAAGTTCAGATTGTGAAGCCACTGCCGTAGCTGCAAAGCTCGCCAGTTCCTCTTCAGAAGGGAAGTTGGGTTGCGTGACGGTTGGCGTTGCTGCCTCGTCAGGTGAACTACATGCACCAACGGCCAACAGCAACGCAAGCAGCACCATGGCCGCAATAATTGGTCTTGAGAATCGCACCATAATCACTGGTTGGATGATCCGGGTTCAAGATCCTGGTGGCAGCGCTGGATATTCATGCTATTTGCTCCCCATCGACATACCGTCCATGCCATCCATCCCGCTCATGCCGTCCATGTGATGGCTATCACGGTCCAACTCGGTCAACGGTTGCGCCAGCAGATCATCCCACGTATGGACGACACCACCGATATCCGCCACCAGTGCGTCAGCATTGGTTTCCAGCGCAAACCCGGCAATCCCGTGCCCCATTGGGGTCACAAGGTCATTACTGGCCACATAGTACGCGTTGTCAGCGTGAACCCAGGTTCTTGTTGTGTAGTCATGAATCCAGAAAACTGCTACGTCACCACCCTTCAGCCGGAAGTATGTGACCATATCGCCAATGTCATCGAACAACAGCTGCTTTCCGTCGTTCAATCGTATAGCGGCGGCGAACGCTTCCTCAGAAATAATCATTCCGCACTGCTCGCACACGTCTTCACCCAGTCGTAGGTCAGGCTGTGCCTCAAGGTCGATGGAAGAGCTGCAGCCGAACAACGCCAAAGCCAGGACAGCAAGAGCGATAAGCGAAAGAAACCTCAAACCGCACCCCTCCTTCGGAACACGTAAGCACCGACTACAAGCGGTATAACTATCCACGCTGCGAGGATGCCAATTAGCATCGACAACAGCCCGGAACCATACGTCCGCACTGCGTAGGTTCCCGCCGGACCAAGCACTTCAAGGTTGTCGCGAATTGCAACGATCACTGCCATCTTGAAGACCTGTAGCGGGTTCAGCAGCGCCATGGTGAACAGCGTTTCGATTTTTACATCAAGGACTATCGCTGTACCCATAAGTCCAAGATCGCTGAGGAAGGCAAACGTCAACCACAAAAACAGGGCGATACCGATGGCTGTCGCACCTTTCCGTAAACCAGTGGAGACGAGTATTCCAACGCTTAAGGAGACGATGGCCAACAGTATGGTCAGTGCGGTCAACACGACGAAGTGAGCAATCTGCGAGGTGCTGCCAAGCATCGCTACAAGCAGTCCGCTGAGGCCAAATCCAATCAGCAGGGCTGCTGTAAGGGCCAGCGCAAGGCCGAAAAATTTACCGAGCATCACTTCTAGCAGTGTCACGGGTTGGGCCATGACATAAGCCAGTGCTCCCCGCTCTCGATCAGACGCGATGGACATTGCCCCAAGAGTGATTCCCATGAGCGGAACGATCAGCAGCACCATGTTGATCATTGCTGCCGTCGTTCTCCCGAAACCGGCAACGCCATACGAGCCAACTCCCGAAAGCGCCATCCATGAAAGCGCCAGCGTCAGGAGCGTGAATGCGGCAGCGAACAGGCCAAACCACCTGTTGCGCGCTGCGTCTCGAATCTCTTTGCGAGTCAGTATGAGCACTGTCGATTGATCAATCATCACTGCGCTCCTTGCCCGTATTCTCCAGGTCGAAATCAGCGATTGGAACTCCGGCATCTGACAGGCTCAGCACCGGTGCAGCTTTCTTCCCCGGGTCGACATTCACGTAGATTCCAGTTCCATTCCGGGAAACCTCGTAACCGTCACCAGCAAGGTGAGCCAGGGCGCTTTCGACGTTGGCTGCCCCAACCTCAATTCGCAATCTAGTTGCCTGTCCGCCGAACTGTGGCATCTCCCGTGGAGGCACTTTGGACACAAGTTTCCCGTTGTCCAGCCAGATGACTGTATCCGCAAGACGCAGCACCTCACTTGGCCGGTGAGATGCAAACACCAGCGTCTTGCCCTCTGATTTGAGCTGTTCCAACAGGCTGATGAACTCTGCACGCGCCACGGCATCTAGATTCGCTGTAGGTTCGTCCAGCAGTAACACCGGGGGATCGCCAAGCAAGGCAACGGCAAGTGCGAGTCTCTGCTTCAAGCCACCGGACAGTTGCCGAACCTGCTTGCGCTGGTGTGAGGTGAGTTGCAACTGTCCGAGCAGGTGATCGCAGTTAGCAGTACCAACTTTTCGCAGTCGTGCGTAAAGATGAATCGTGTCACGTACCGTCAGGTCATCATGGAATGCGATCTCTTGCGGGACGAGGCCGATGTATCGCCGGGCATCTTTCCCTGCGGAACGAACGTCATTTCCACAAACGCTGACAGAGCCGTCAAAGGAATAGATACCAAGGATGCAGCGAAGAATCGTGGTCTTCCCGGCTCCGTTTGACCCCCACAGCGCAACGCCCTCCCCCGGTGAGATATCGAAGCTGACGCCGTCTACTGCGCGCCCTGAACCGAATCGTTTGCCCAGGCCTTTTACCGAGATTATCGGCTCGGAACCAGGTTCACTCACAGGTGAGGATTCACCCCGGCGAGCACCGCCCGGACTACCACCTGTGATTCTTCTGCCCCAGAATGCGAATCCGATCACTGCGGCACCTCCAACGATCATGCCCAGCGCAGCCAGCGTGATGGGCAAAGGTGAAGTCGAACGGTCCAGCAAAAGACCGGGAAGGTGTCCCGGTGACATTAGTGGAGCATCATCAATCAATTTTGGTTGCGGCCGGACGAATGGAATGACCTCTGCAGCAAAATCGACCGCTTGCGAGGCTGGACTGTATGTCAGCAGTCGTAGAGACGGGTGCTGGTCAACCAGCTTTTCAAATAACTTTTGTGGCTCGTACGGCACATCTCCGCGGCCATCGCCATCAGAGTCATAACCAGCATAGTCACTCCAGTAATTGCCGGTGCCATCTACGGACCACTGGTTTTCCATCAGGGACCCGCCACCAGACGCATCCACCTGTTCCTGGTTGTCCACAAGGGTGTTCCCGCTGTAGATGTTGCGCTTTACCGAAGACATCAAGCGCAACCCGAAGTCGTTCAGCGTGAAAACGTTGTCTGTAAACGTGACGTAGCTGTCCCGTTCGCGCGGTGAATTGTCCACATATGCGCCAATTCGGTTGTCTGCAAAAAGATTTCCAACGATGACCGCGTCATCCATATCCTTCAAGCCAATTCCGTAACCGCTTGGGCCGCGGTTGGCGCCGATGACGTTACCGCGCAGGTCCAGTCTGCGGGAGTACATCAAATAAGCACCAACCGCATTCCCAACGAGCCGGTTGTTTTCAACCATCGCATCATCGT
>JAURLM010000298.1 GCA_030831265.1 Chloroflexota bacterium | reverse complement strand
AACCGTTCCTTGTGCTCAACATCACCGTAGTAGTAGTTCGGGACTTCCGTTGCCATCGCGCCATGAAAGGCGATGCCCTGCTTGATGATGGAGAACTTCTGAGGAAGGTCCTTCATCCATTGCATGTTGGCTGCCATGTCCTCTGGCGAATAGCTGTTGATCTTCTTGCGTATGTTGCCGTTGTAGACACGAACTTTGTCGCGAACCTTGCCGCCGAGCATTCGGTAGATCGGCTGGCCGGCAGCTTTTCCGGCCAGGTCCCAGAGAGCAACTTCAATTGCGCTCACCGCGGTTCCCCACGGCTTGAATGCGCCCATGCGTCGAATCCGCCTCATGACACGCTCAACATCGCGAGGGTCTTCGCCAAGAATCAGGTCTTTGTAGAAAAGGACGTGCGGCTTGAGGTAAGGCTTGGAACCCTCACCGGCACCGATTCCATCGATGCCCTCGTCCGTTGTGATACGCACGACAGGGTGATTGCCGATTACCGCGCATTTGAGATCAGTGATTTTCATGCGTTTTTCCTGTGGAGTTTTTCGCCAGAAGACGTTCGCACCGTCAGGTGCTAAACAATTCGCCTGATTGTAGACCCGAAGCACGAGCCACGCCGAGAATTGTGTGAGTACCAGGCGAAGGTTGTGCCTGTCCTGTGCCTGAGATGTACTATTGCCTGTCGTGCGCTCTGCTATTAAGTTCAGTACGGCACGAAGCGTTTTCTAACATCACGAGACCACAAACACAGGCGAACCTGATATGACCACAACGCAGGACCCATCCGAAAAACTGGCTGCCAAGCGCGCCGAAAAGCGAGCGCCGGGCAAGTGGCGTTCATGGGAGACGACGGAGGGAGTGGTCCGCGCTCCTCATCGTTCCATGATGCGGGCGATGGGACTGAACGACGATGACATCAACGCTCCATTTGTTGGCGTGGCATCGACACACAACGAGGTAACGCCCTGTAACGCTGGCATCAAGCCGCTTGTAGATCAGATCAAGACCGGTGTGATGGCAGCCTCAGGAACACCATTCGAGTTCGGCACTATCACGGTGTCTGACGCTATCTCAATGGGCACCGAAGGCATGAAAGGCTCGCTGGTATCCCGCGAGGTGATCGCCGATTCCATCGAAGTTGTCTGCTTCGCCGAGCGGTACGACGGGCTGGTCGCGGTCGCTGGATGTGACAAATCACTACCGGGCGCAATGATGGCAATCGCTCGCCTGGATATACCTTCCGTGTTCGTCTATGGAGGTTCGATTCTCCCAGGCTCATGGCGCGGAGAGAATATCTAGATACAGAACGTGTTCGAAGCGGTGGGGCGCCGGCAGTCCGGTGAGATTGACGATGAAGAGCTCCGTAACATCGAGACACACGCCTGCCCCGGACCTGGTTCCTGCGGAGGCATGTTCACGGCAAACACGATGTCGTCCATCGGCGAGGCTCTTGGCCTTTCTCTGCCGGGAAGCGCGTCGGAACCAGCAGTTGACCAGCGCAAGCTGGCATCCTCACGGGCAGCCGGTCACGCGGTGATGAACCTGCTCCGCAAGGGCATCTACCCTCGGCACATATTGACTCGCAAGGCATTTGAGAACGCCGTGATGGTGGTGGTGGCGATGGGTGGTTCGACGAACACGTCGCTGCATCTCCCGGCAATCGCACACGAAGCTGGTGTTGACCTGACGCTTGAGGACATCCACGAGATTTCTATGCGAACGCCGCTGCTGGCAGACATGAAGCCGGGTGGAAAGTTCGTGATGTTTGACCTGGACAAGGTTGGTGGTGTGCCGCTGGTTATGAAGCGGCTGCTGGAAGCTGGCCTGCTGCACGGTGATTGCATGACGGTGACCGGAAAGACGGTTGCGGAGAACCTTGCCGAAGTTGATGTTGACGATTCTGACACGACGGTTGTCCGCAAGATTGACAACCCGATTTCAAAGACCGGTGGGCTGGTCGTGTTGCATGGGAATCTCGCCCCAGATGGATGCGTGCTGAAAGTTGCCGGTCACCAGTTCGGCAAGATGTTCTCAGGCAAGGCGAAGGTCTTCGATCAGGAAGAGCAGGTCATGGCGGCGCTGCAAAAGCGTGAAATCGAAGCCGGAGATGTGGTCATCATCCGCTACGAGGGACCGAAGGGCGGCCCCGGTATGCGTGAGATGCTTTCCGTCACGGCGGCGCTTGTTGGACAGGGACTTGGAGAAAAGGTTTACCTGATTACCGATGGTCGTTTCTCAGGCGCATCGCACGGGTCAATGATCGGTCACGTTGGGCCAGAGGCGGCGGTCGGTGGGCCGATTGCGGCGGTGCAGAACGGCGATACGGTGGAGATTGACCTGGACAAGTTCGAACTGAACGTCCGCATCTCCGATGATGAGTTGAAAGCCCGGCTTGCGAAGTGGCAGCCGAAGCCCCCGCCTTACACCAGCGGGACGCTGTCCAAGTACATCAAGCTCGTGCAGCCCGCGGCAAAGGGCGCGGTTACGGGATAATCAGGATCTGGTTGCGGTGCGGGCGTCGTTCGGCTTACTCGCCAGCGACGCCCTGCTCTGCAGGTTGCCAGATGGTGGCTTTCTCTAACGTCACCACCGCAATGTTGCTACTGGTTTCGCCGCGCACAAACGCGCTTATGGTCATCTCGTGGTTTGTCGACGACTCAAGAGTCATTCCACTGATGTTGTAACCATTGATCAAGAATTCCACATGCCCATCGAACAACGTCACCCACAGGCTGTTTACGTCGCCAATCGTGTTGCCAATGGTGCTCAGTCTGCCATTGAAAATGCTTGTCGCAACTGAATTACCGTCAGCGTCAACGGCCTCATGAATAACGGTTACATGCTGGTCGCTGCCAACAGTGATGCTCACACTTTCGCTGGAACTGCTGATCTCCGCGCCCCAACTCCACTGGCCTGAAAAACTCGACGTGGCGACCGGAAATGTCAAAGTAGCGAGGAAGTTGCCGTCAATCCCTGCAAACGGGGTGACCGCAGCCCCTGCAGACAGTTTTCCTAACCCATTTTCTGTAGTAGCTTCAATAACCCTGCCAAACTCAGAAATCACCAGCGAGTGAAATTCTGTTGACGCACCTGCAAATTCATCGTCGCCAAATATGCCTGCAAGCGGGACTACATCACCCATGGGTGGAGCCAGTGACATGTCAAATTCGGCTACAGGCTTACCGTTCAGGAACAGCAACCCTGTATCCCTTTGAACGGCAACAGAAAGAACATTAACTCCACCTTCATCCGTATTGACCCCGTCTACAAAACCGGATGCAATAGGGAGATCATTTATGTTGGTTCCTTGCTCAGCGAACGCAGCATGACGACGAAACACTTCCCAGCTTCCATCCGCCGACAATGCAACCACGATCCCACGGTTTTCTATCGCGGGGAAGTCGAACCCGCGGGTCCAGAATCTTCCCGGCTGACGCTGAACCCGTAGCCAGTAGCCGATGGACCACCCCCTCTGGCTTGTCGGATACGGATTGACGAATGTACCTGTGGCGAAAAAGTCTTGCGTCGTGATACCAAGTTCAAGTCGCTCGGCATCATCGTCGTTTTGGAGATGTGGTATCGACCCTGCGAATGGTCCGAAAATCTCGGGTACGATCGGTTCCGGCGTAGGTGTTGGCGGTGGTGGTTCCGGGTTCGGTAAATCTGGCTGCTCACCTGGCGCTCCACTTACGGGAGATGGCAGCGGAGCGACGGTAGGTGTTGGCGGCGGTGGGGTTGTTGGGGTTGGAGTGGGCCGAACGACGACGGGACGAGGTGCAGGCGATGGCACATTACCGGGCTGGTTCAACGTTCCGGTGGGTGATGCAGGTGGTGACGTGACTATGGGGTTAAGCGTGCTATCCGCAATAGTCGTAGCATGCTGATTAAGTTCATTCGCGACAGACGTTGCGGTTTCCTCTGCTAACGCCACCTGGCTCTCAGCGGCAATTGCGCTACTAGTCGCCACGCGAGACGACAGCACGTCGGAGTCGATCTGCCCGCTACATGCTGTAACCACAGCGACACCCAGCAGGGTGGTCACTGTCGATAAATTTCTAAGTCGAACGTGCCGCAACATCACCAGTACCCCGGCATGTGCGAAGTTAACACCATAAATAACAGAGGCACAGACTACTCTGCCAGGGACGTTTGACTCCACACACGCGTTTCAGCAGTCTACCTACTGAGCTATGAATGGTACGGACCTTGGGTGAACGCAGATTGACCGTTCGTATCAAGCTTCATTAACAGGAAATGAATTTTTCACGATTTGTCGCAATTACGGCAACGACCGGCATTCGAGGTTTAGAATCGCGCTCACCGCAAAGACCAACACCCTTGCTTCATGATGAAACTGAAACAAATCACGATCCGCCGGACCGGAGAGCAGCATGACATCCTCACCTGAAACGATTCCCCCAGTACCGTCTCATGCACCAGATGCAGTTGCTCGGATGACGGCTGCCGCAAACGCGTTCTTGAACAGGTTGCGACCTGAACAGCGGTCTGCAGCGGTATTCCCGTTCGCCGGAACGGAGCGATACGAGTGGGCGTACACGCCTATCGACCGCAACGGACTACGCGTTCGAGATATGTCCATGGAACAGCGTGATGCAGCGATGGCGCTGATGGACACTGCTTACAGTGACCGCGGTAGCAAGACGGCTCACCAAATCATCGAACTGGAGACAATCCTCGGCGAGTGGGAGGCCATCCAGAAAGCAGACTCCCAGTGGGAACGATCTCCGGAGCGATACTGGTT
>JAURLM010000297.1 GCA_030831265.1 Chloroflexota bacterium | reverse complement strand
GTTCGCCCTGCGCAGTTGCAGAGGCGGTGTCAGAGTGGCGCAGGTATGCAGTGCCGCCAGCGTCTGTTGCGTTGAACGGCCTGACTCTGAAGTAGTACGTGGTACCGCTTGAGAGTCCTGAGACGGTGTATCCCGTGACGTTGCCGACGTTCAGGCCAGAGATCACCGTGGTAGCGAATCCCTGGTCTGTTGATACGTCCAGCAGGTAAGAGTCAACGTGGGTGCCGTGGAAGTTGGGCGCAGTCCAGTTGAGCTGGACTTTGCCATCACCTGAGGCTGTTGCCGCAAGCTTCGTGTCTCGGGTGGAGAAGTAGACGCCTGCGAGCGGGTTGCCCTGTGCGTTACCTATCTTTGGCGATACGAGCCATGCGGTCTTTGAACGCGAGCCATGGTCTGACTTGATGATGATCGTGTTCCAGCCCTTTTTGAGGGGCAGGACGATGTCGTACTTGTCGATGACCAGCGGGCTCTCGGTCACGGTGTTATAGGTGCTGTAGCGCGCCTCTGTGCCGTTGAACACGGTCTGGCCGTTGAGCCAGATGTGAGCACCTCTGGAGAGGCCGAGCTTCAGGTGCGCCTGCCCGGATGCGGTGTGATCCTGCTCCGAGAAGACATAGGTTGCAAGGTAGCCGACGGAGTTGGTGCCGACACGGTCACCGTTGCCGGAGAACGGTGCTGCGGAGAGCACCTCACCGACACGTACGACCGAGTTGACCAGGTTGTCTGTCAGTATCCATGTGTCACCGGACACCACGTCTCCAACCTTTGGCTGGATGAACGCTGCGATGTTGCCTGACTCGTCTGCTGCGATGTAGTTCGAAGACAGGCTGCCTGAGAAGGCACCCAGTCCGAGCCAGTAGCGAGGCGCTGCGTAGTCGTTCCGGTGCTGGTAGTTCCAGACCTCCTGGTAGAAGTTCCATGAACCGAAGTCACGGAAGTTGGATGCACCTGCGTGGAAGTGGTCGTAACCGGCCCACACTGAGGACACGATAGGCGTGCCCTTCGTTACGAAGGTGCCCTGTGGAAAAAGAACAGAACCGTCATTGATGTGCGTGAAGACTCGGCCTATGCCGCTCCACTGGTTGTTGGTCTCTGTGACCCACACCTGTCCTTGTCCGCCATAGTACTGGTACCAGACGTACCCATCATGCGGTGCAAGGATCGGCACCCCGGCGTGGACGCCCATGTCGAACCCGGAGTGGGCCCATCCATCAGGATCAAGGAATGTCTGCAGGTACTCGCCCTCGTGGAAAGCTGTCGTTAGCGGGTAGACGAAGCGATCCATCTGTGGGAACAGGGTGAATGATGCGTCGTTTACCGCAAAGCCTACGTCCTTGCCCGAGGTGAGCGGGAAGTTGCCCTGCTGCCAGACGTCTTCATAACCCTGGCTGTTGGCTTCCTTCCACGCGTATCCATAGATGCGCAGACCGTTTACCACCACTGGTGTACCGGCGAAGCTGACCTGCAGCGTGTGCTGTTCAGTCTTTCCTCCACCAGAGACCTGTACCGTTGCCTCAACGAGGTTGCGTGTTGAGATGATGTTGTAGCCAAGCAGCTTCAGCGTACGGGTTGATCCATTGGCAAGCGTGTAAACACTGCTCTCACCAACTGCAAAATCGATCTTGCTCGGCCATGTGGTGCCGGTTGCAGGTGGGGGGGTGATCTGTGTAGGTACGGCTGTTGCCGTAGCAGTCGGCACAGCAGTAGGTGTAGCAGTTGCTGTTGGTGCCGGTGCCGTGGTTGGTGTAGCAGTTGCGATGGGTGCAGAGCCGTCTGAGTGCAGCGTGATGGCAACTACAGACAATGCCGGCAGTTCGTATGAGAAGTTCTGGCTGGCTGCGATGTTGACCGGCGTGATGGATGCAACAGCATTGGTGAACACGCTCGGGTCAGATACGACGTAGTCCGGGATGGTCACGCCGTTGATCGTCGTAGTGTGTGACTTGAACGATGCCGGGTCGGCTGTTGAGAGCGGATCCGCACTCTTCATCAGGTAGCTCTCACCCCATGCCGGTGTAAAACCTGCGATGTCCAGGTTGGCGGTTGCCGCCTCCTGGTGCAGGTTGACCACCATCAGCTTGAGTACGGACGGGTCAGACGTGTCACGGCTGGCCCAGGCAACCACCTGCTTGTCAGGGTCGTTGGTGTCAGATGCAACCATCATGTCGCCGAAGTACTGGTTGTACATGAACTCCGTGTAGTAGATCGGGCGGATGTCCAGGCTGGAGTTCGAGTCGATGCCGATGAGAGCGCGTGACTGTGATGCGTCGTTCTCTTCGAGCGTGTAGAAGGTGAGAAGGTCAAGACCGTTGTAAGCCCAGCGTCCCATCATGTCAGCCAGCCACACAGCACCGATCTGGTTACTGTTTATGGGTGTCTGGTGATCCCACGCGTGCGGACCCATCTCGGTGATACCTGTAATAAGGTCAGGGTTGGTAGCACGAAGCGGGTCGATGACTACGTTCTTCATCGCTTCTGCGATACTGCGGCGGTAGAAGATGCGGTTCAGGCGATTGGTGTCAGGCATTACCTCGCCCGGTGCACCGAAGCCGTCCTGCGTAACTGAGCCGACGTTGCGGTTGTATGACAACAGGGCTGGGATAGATGCGGTCTGGTAGGCCCATGCTGTGGTGTCCGTTGTCCAGCTGTCTGTCATCTGGTACCAGTGCCAGAACAGGCCGTCCAGGTTGTCACCCTTCTGCGCTATCAGGTCTGAGAGCCAGGTGTTGTTGCCTTCACCGCTGAAGCGGTACGGCTGCGTCGGCACAGGGCCGACTACGAGGATATTAGGATCAACGGCCTTAAGAGCCGTCTCGTAAGCAACGAACCGCTGTGCATACTCCGCAGAGGTGATGCAGCCGTCGAGGTCGATCTCGTTGCCCAACTCCCAGAACTTGAAGTTGTAGTTGTGCTCTATGTTGGTGTAGCGCAGCAGGTCTGCCCACATGGCAGGGTTGTTGTCACAGATGTTGACCTGCATCACCGTCTCTGAACCAAGCTGCGCAGCGAAGTCAGCATAAGAGTCGATGACTGACGGCTTGTAGGCGTGGGTGTAGTTGTAGACGGTGCCGGTATCTGGATCGGTAAAACTCCAGGCACCGTCAGTAGGTGCGGTGTTCGCACGGTCCCAGCCAACACGGTTGGCCCAAAGACCGCCCGCAAAGCGCATAACCCCGGGGTCGATGTAACTGGTCGCATCAACAAGCGCTGCACGCTTGGCAGAATCAAGGTTCGTGATCCCGCCCCAGTTGCCTACCCAGTTCCAGGAGGCTAGCGCTACCCCGCGCATCATAGGGTTGAACGCATTCACGTCAACGCCAGCATCAACGCTCACATCCGCACTAACAGCAGTCACTGCAGATACACGACTACTACCACTGTCAATGTTTACTGAGAAAACTGCGACAAGAATTGCGAGGAAAGACAAAAGAAAGAAGACCGGACGCGGATGTATGGCTGAAAGGCCCGTAACTTCAGATTGATCGGATATGTTGCAGCTACTGCGAATGCGGCGGAGTGAGATTAACTGCCCGGTAATGGACCCGATGTTCAAGTCGATCCTCGCACTGGTACGACCATGATGTAGCTGTGTATGTGTTTGTCGGTTAAGGGCCGTGCAGTGGCGTACTTTGGAGATGTAGGACTAAAGACCGGTCATCTTTTGTCACCAAGAAATTCTCCCCTGCCAATCTAATCTAGTGATTGGTCTCGTGCGCAAGGGGGAGCACACGTAGGCTTTAGGTTTGTGTGTGCCCTTAGTTACCTTACTTACCGGTTAACCTGTCGCCTGGGAGGCACACCTGCACATAGTAAATCCTGACACTTGGAAGAACTTTACAGGAGGGCGCGATGAAGCCAAACGTATCAGACAACAGAAGAACCGCAGAAGACGCGTAGCCAAGCTGCTTACTCACATGATGTGGGTACTTCAGGGTTGGCTGTTACTTTGCCGGGAGCATCCTAGTAACTACAAGTTATCACTAACTGAAATTACCTGAGTATTACCGTTTTGTGCGAAATCACATCAGTAGCGTGGACGTTCGAACAAACCAGTTTGATGGAGTGGTGATACCGTGGACGAAGTGTTTTGAAAACTGTGAAAACCCGTTGAGATTGTTAGTCATCGTTCGTTGGTTATGGAGCAATTCCCCCGTGTCTCCGAGTCGATCTGATGTCGGAGACTTGCACCTTTTGGTCACAGCAAATTGACGAACGGGTGCATTGGTCACGCTAGCGTCTCTATAGACTGATCTCTGACTATTAAGCTAAGCCCACTGGAAACCTGCAGCGTGTATCACCGGCACGATGCCGAGCACCGGTAATGGTGAGGTAGGGATTTGATGAATCAGGTAGTGGAACGGCCGTGGGGGACTTATGAAGTCCTTGCAACTGGAGATGGATACCAGGTCAAACGACTGGTCGTGAAAGCTGGCAAGCGACTTTCATTGCAGCTTCATCATCACAGGTCAGAAGACTGGGTCATTGCCAGTGGCTCTGCGGAAATTACTATCGGTGATCAGATTCATACTGCAAAGTCCGGAAGCAGATTTCATGTTCCCGTGGAAACACAACACCGGATAGCGAACCCCTCTACTGACACCGAGTTGACGGTCATCGAAGTTCAACTCGGTGACTATCTCGGTGAAGATGACATCGTTCGCATCCAGGATGACTTTGGCAGGCATGATGCTGCCAAAGCCTGAGGTTTGATCTGACCCGCATCCGGAGAAGAACGACCAGAGAAGTGTGAGTGGTAGGGTGAAACCGGCCTGTATTACCAGCCCGGTGACGTCGAAGGACTACGCTCAGCCATCAAACGCCTGCTCGACAACCCTGACGAGGCGAAACGCATGGGTGAAGCAGGGCGGGCCCGGGTCGAGCGCGAATTAAACATGGACCGGTACGTCGACGAGATGGCCGCGCTTGTTAGCAGCCTGACTGGCGATAAGTACCCCGCAGCCCAGCCCGTGTCTGACACATCCGCCGCAGATTAAGTTCAGTTCTGGACTGCGCAGAACTATTCCTGGATTGACGCAGCCTTCACCGTGAATGGCATGCTTTGCAGCCCCGGTAATGGAGAATTCTCCAGAACAGTGAACCTGAACGGGGATTTGTGGTGCCGAAGGTGGGAGTCGAACCCACACGGGCGTAAGCCCAAAGGTTTTTGAGACCTTCGCGTCTACCATTCCGCCACTGACCTGCCCCCCCTTTCAGAACGTCCAGTCTGGACTTTTCCAGTGGTTTCGTTCGCGGGGGGCAGGTCAGTTGAACTGCTGGTTGTGATCGGCATCATCGCCGCACTTGCAGCAGTCGTTATCCCGAACGTGAGCAGGTTCGTTGGCTCCGGTGACACCGAAGCGAACAACACCGAACTGCAGACCGTTCAGGCTGCTATCGACCTGCTTATCGCAGACAACGCGATGGACAACACCACGACGGCTGCTTCAGCTGCCGCAACGAGTGACTTCTCAGCTGTTGACTTCGACAACACCGCCGGTGGAACAGCCAACCTGTTCCCGGACTACCTGCGCCAGAACCCCACTAAGTGTGCTTACGAGTGGAACGTCGAGGGCGCTGTTACATCCCAGGCTTGCCCATAGCCCCTTCTCGACCAGGGGGGTTTATTCCGGAGCTGGCCGCCAGGTGCATCTTGTACCTGGCGGCCTTTCCGTTTTCGTACCTTTCCTGACCTAACCCGGTCTGGCCCATCATCGTAGCCAGCGACCGGCCGGTGAGGATGACGGGCTTTTCGTCTGTTTCCTACCCCACAAAAGGCACCAAAACCGACGACCTGAACTA
Organism: Chloroflexota bacterium; assembly: GCA_030831265.1. Taxonomy (GTDB): domain Bacteria; phylum Chloroflexota; class Dehalococcoidia; order Lucifugimonadales; family Lucifugimonadaceae; genus JAJCYX01. The sequence goes on along the minus strand of JAURLM010000297.1, from coordinate 8,801 downwards.
CATCGCAAAACCTGACCCGACAACTCCGCAACCCGGGGTAAGGGAGTCCACTAGGTAACCTCGCCTATGTCTGTTGAACGTATCGACATGGGCTGTCAGTAGGAAGCCCAAAGCGAATGGACTACCCGCTGCGGGAGACTAATTGGTAACGGCGGACGTGTTAGAGATATTTACAGGTGGGACCAATATGGCAGCTCAAAAAATCCTCGTGATCGAAGATTCCCTGGATGTTAGGGAAGCACTTGAAGAAGGCTTCGCTGAAGAAGGGTACTCGACAAGGGCAGTCGCAGATGGCGACGAGGCTCTGCGGGTTTTCTATCAGTACCAGCCTGACCTTGTGCTGCTGGATGTCCTGCTACCCGGCACTACAGGATTTGATCTCTGCGAGCGCATCAGGTCCATGTCCAACGTCCCCGTAATCATCCTCAGCGGACTTGCCGACGAACGCGAAAAGATCCGTGCATTTGAAAAGGGTGCGGATGACTATGTCGTCAAAGGCACAGGCATGGGTGAAATACTCGCACGGGTCGCTGCTGGCCTACGTCGAGCGGCCAGCCCAACCGGCCCTGCAACCGTAGACAGGTACTCGGACGAGGCACTGGAAATTGACTTCGCCCGTCGCACAGTATCAGTACGTGGCGACGACGTTGACCTGACGCCGACCGAATACAAACTGCTGTCCACGCTGGTTCGCCAGAAGGGTCAGCCGGTACCCGCTGAACAACTCCTTCACAGTGTGTGGGGACGGGAATACGACACTGAAGAACTTGTCAAGTGGCATGTTGGACACCTGCGCCGGAAGGTGGAGAAGAACCCCGCCAACCCGCAGCTGATCATCACACGTCGTGGTTTTGGTTACGTGTACATCGAGAAGCGATCGAACTCAGCCGCCGCCTAAGCCCGTACGAAACCATCTAACCAGTTCTTCTCAAGGTGCGCCCGTGATGACAGACGCCTCGAACAGCCTCTCACCGCTTGTCCGCAGCATCGCAGTTTCCGTGCAGTCCGCTGTCCAGGCTTCCTGGTCCGCAGTTCTTCTGCGTTCGGCTGACGGCGAATGGTATGAAACTGCTGCTGATTCTCGTCCTGATGCCCCGTTCATTCGCCTGCGCCACAACGGACAGGTCCCGAAATGGCTGGAGACACAGGATGCAGTTCTGCGACGTGAAGACCCGTTCTTCAAGGAGCCGGCCGTCCAGTTTGACCAGTGGGACGATGACCTGTTCGATGAATACGGCACACAACTTGCCGCACCGATATCAGGCACAGATGGCCTCAATGGCGTCGTGCTGGTCGGCAAAGCCGTGGCAGGCAACGCCTATCCGGTATCAGCGCTGAACTATCTGAAATCAATCTCCAGTGTGGCCGGAATGGCCGTATCAGCCCACACAGGTGCAACACCGGTTGAACAGAAGAGTGATGACCAGGTCCTGCGGCGGATGGCGCATGACATCAAGGGGCCGCTCGCCACTGTTATGACCTATCTTGACCTGCTCAGGCAGAACAAGCCGGGTAACCTGAATGAGGCTCAGCTAAACCGCATCGACAAGGCAAACCGTTCCGGCCGCAGACTGTTGCGCGTTTTGAACGATTTCGTTGATTTCGCACGGCTCCGAGCCGGTTCACTTGGCCTGGAACGCACCGAATTTGGCATCGATTCCCTGGTGGCGGAAGTGTCAGACCTGATGATTCCCTCCATGGATTCTCGAAGCCAGGAACTCCGGTGCACAACGCCACCTCAGCCCGTGAAGATATGGGCTGACAGGCCGCGTATGTCTCAGATCATTACCAGCCTGGTAGGCAATGCGTCCCGGTACTCCGCAGATGGAACTCCGGTTGACCTTGAGCTATGGGCTGAAGGCAACCGTCTTCGCATCCGAGTTACTGATCGTGGCCGAGGACTGAGCGAGGAACAGACCGTCAAGGTGTTTGAGCCGCTTGACCCTGACCAGCCTTCTCGCCGCAGCGAGAATGACCAGACAGAAGCGGGTTCAGGACTTGGGTTGGTGCTGGCTCGCGGGCTGGTTGAACTGCACGGCGGAACGCTGACACTGCGGAGCAAGACGGGTGCTGGGACTATCGCAGAGATAGACCTGCCGGTTGTTCTGGCCGGCGAACTACGCCAATCAGACGTCGCTTAGGCTCCTATCGGCTCATAAGCGCAGGTGGGATCAGTAGCCAGCATGTCTCCAGTCATGGCGTAAGCGCGTGCCCGTGAACCTCCGCACACATCGTTGAATGGACAGTATCCACACTTCCCCTTCAACTGGGATGGTTGACGCAAGCTCGTAAATACAGGCGACTGGCGGTAAACGCTGAGAATGTCATCCGTTCGCACGTTCCCAGCGCGTACTGGCAGGAACCCGCTTGGGCAGATGTCCCCAAGATGCGATATGAACATGGTTCCTTTGCCATCATTCGTCGAGGGCCCCGGCCATCCGTCTCGAATCATCGGACGAACCTCTTCGGGCACGGGTTCCAGTTGATGTGCCTGCATCCTCCGCAGTACAAACGCGCGTCGATAATGCTGGGCAAGTGTGGTCTTCATCCTGAAAGGCCATTTGCCAGCGTTGTCCAGGATCCACTTGAAGACCTTTTCATGCTCACCGGCGGATAGCACCTGGTCCTGTGCTGCCCTACCAGTTGGTACGAGGAAGAACAGGTCCCAGACTGCCGCCCCGTTGTCTGCCATGATCTGCGCCATCTGCCGGATGTCATCGATTGATCGGCGAGAAACCGTAGTGTTCACCTGGAAAGGCATGCCGCACTCGTTAGCGAACGACATCATGCGCAATGTGCGGTCAAATGTACCGGCAAATCCACGAAATGAGTCATGCGTCTCTGCTGTGGCACCATCAAGGCTGAACGAAACGCTGGAAACACCGAGATCGACCAGCTTGCGTAACCGCTCTTCTGTCACAAGTGCCGTGGCGCTGGGAGCAACTGCAACGGTCAGTTGCTTGCTTCGCGCGTGTTCCACTATCTGGAACAGGTCCCGCCGCATGAACGGGTCTCCACCGCTCAGGATGAGCAGGGGCGGTGCGTCAAATTCGGCAAGTGAATCGACGACTCGTATACATTCGTCTGTGTTCAACTCCAGCGGATGAGCCTTTGGTTGAGCCTTAGCCCTACAGTGAACACATGACAGCGCACAGGCCCGCGTGACTTCCCAGAACGCAATAAACGGGTCATTGTCCAGGTCAAGTGCCCTGAACCTGGCCATATGCCTCGTCGAAGCGTGTTTTCTCTCTTCCACGCTCAGGCTCTCTCTTCAGCCGTCAGGTAGCAGGCGGGATCAGCGGCCCACGGATTGCCGGTTGCGCTTTCGGCGCGCACCCTAAGGTTCCCGTTGCAGACATCCAGCCACTTGCAACTGCGACAAGGCTCATCGAGCAACGGCTTCCTGTCCCTCAGTGATGACAGGAATTCGTTGTCTGAATCAGACCAGATCTCGCTGAACTGACGCTCTTTGACGATACCCAGCGTGCGTGACCACCAGAACTGGTCAGGGTGGACATTGCCGGTGTTGTCCACGCATGCAATACCCTTCCCGGCCGTGTTTCCGCCGTTGCGAGCCAGCAATTTTTCGATACCGGCTGACCGTTCAGGCGCATTCTCCCGGCTCCACAACAGCATGAACGGCCCGTCTGCGTGGTTGTCTACGGTCAGCACTTCCAGGGATTTCCCGTTCGAATTCTCATCGAGAGTTCGCCGGAATATGTCCTCGACGGTCTCACGCCGACGCTCATGACTGAGGTCGAACGGCAGCAACTTTGCGCCACGCCCTGCGTATGCAAGGTGATAGAAACAGAGCCGAGGTACGTTTTCCTTGATAGCAAGATCGAAAATGCCCGGCAGGTCTTCCACGTTGCGGTCGGTCATGGTGAACCGCACACTAACCTTCATTCCGGCTTCAGTTGTGTTGCGTATGCCTTCGAGAGCGCTATCAAAGGCGCCTTTGGAGCCACGAAACTTGTCGTGAATCGACTGCAGCCCATCAAGGCTGATACCAACTCTGTCGAGACCCGCTTCAGCAAGTCGAGAAACATTCTCTTTGTTGAGCAGCGTGCCATTGGTGGAAAGAACCGGGCGTAAGCCCGATTTGCGCGCGTGAGCGATGAGTTCAGGAAGATCCTGTCGCATCACCGGTTCACCACCGGAGAAAAGAAGGACAGGTGCGCCGAACTCGGCAAGGTCTTCGATCAGTGCCTTTCCCTGGTCAAGGCTCAACTCATCCGGGTATTCACGATCCTGTGAGGAGCTGTAGCAGTGGGCGCAATGGAGATTGCACCTGCGAGTGACGTTCCATACGACCACAGGTCGATGATGCACGCTCTTGATGTTGTGACCACCGGGACGCCTTTCGCCGTATCGCAGGTCATCACCCGGAGTTGGAGTGTCACAGAGAAGGCGCGTGATGCTTAACAATGTTGTTTTTTTCTGGATACCGAAGCTGGTTTAGTCCATGCTGCAAACGCCAGATGGCGTAGCCAATGAAAAAGTGTCTGCGCCCGGGTGCGAGGAAATGCAGGTGGTTAGTGAAGAACACGTGAGGAAATTGGCCGGGTGCTTCCTGCCAGGTGCTTAACGGGTACTGAGCACACGGGCCTGGACTGCGTCAAAGGTCATGGCGGGATAGTCCCTGCGGAAACCGGCTGCTTCCAACACCTGCTCGCCATCAGAACCGATCACTGCATCACCTGCCCATGTGCGGACGCTCATACGGTTGCCATAGGATCCCTGCGAAGGCACAAGGTGGTCACGCATAGCCCGGACAGCAGTGGCTATGATGGCACTGCCAGCGTCGAGGGCAGGCGTGAGTCGTTCACCGGAGCCATCAGAACGCAATACCGGCTCATCACCGTGGAACACGACATGCGTGGATGGGATACGGCTCACACCGGTAAGCAGGGAAGCGTCGCCGTCCGACGCATCAACAATCTGCTGAGTCATGATGTAAGCGACATCACCGGCGGATACCACCGTGAAGTCATCCGCACCTACTCGTTCCAGTCTGCGTAACCGCTCAATGAGTTCGGGAAGAGCAAACTGGACTCCCGGAAGGCCAAGAACAAAGTAACCTCGACGCGCTGAGCCACGCAGTTCCATAAGCGACAGTGCATTGACGATCGCATTCCAGTCCCAGCCGTTGCCTTCACTTTCAAGTACCTGCCGACTGACGACACCATGCCGCCTGAGCAACGCTTCCGCTCGCATCTGCGCCACGGTGTGCCCATCCTGCTGCTTACCGAGAACCGTGAATCTGTCGGCCGGGAAGAACGTTGCGGTATCGGGAAGTCCGGAAGTCAGTTCCCGCATGTGACGAGTGGCCTGTCTGCGGACCAACGATCTGCGACCGGCAGGCGAACGGTGGCTTGTACGCTCCGCCGCAGATTGCTGTATCGAGCCACTGTAAGCTGCCGGTTTGTGTTGGAGCGACGAGGTAAGCGCAATCCAGGAGTCCGTGGTGATTCTGCCGGACTTCACAAGCACAGCAATGGCATGTCGGGTTTCAGACAGAGGCACATGTGAAAAAGCGGAACGAAGATCTGCCGCGCTAGTTGACCCCTGGCCTGTAATGAACGCCAGCACCTCTGCCGCAATGCCACCATGAACAGTGCCTTCCTGCGAATTGCGTTCGATGACATTGTGCGGTAGGTAAATGTTGCCTTCAGAGCGCGGAATTATGGCAATTTTGTGTTGTACATTGCCAACTTCTGAGATCAACACCGGGATGAAGTCGCCAGTAGAGATCACCTGTTCAAGCAGTCCGACGTTGAAGCCCGTAACGCGCGAGGGCAAGACCTGTGCTGTCCATTCGACGGGTGATAACGCCATTCCTCGCAATTGCTGCAACACATGGCGAAGACCAGTCACCCCGCCCTGCCTGCTATCGGGAGCAAGTCGTTGCAGACGCAGAAGTTCTGCCTGGTAGCGCAAGGGAGAGGCAGGTCTTATCTCGGAGCGTAGAAGCGAAAGCGTACGAGACTGAATTCGCTCAAGGTTCTGCCTGACGGCCCATTCACGACCACCAGCGTCGGCAGTGAAGTAACCCCATGCAAGCTCATCGTCAGCGGCCATCGCTTCCAGTTCATCTGTCACAAGAGCAGCAGGCAGCCCGTATCGTTCACATATCGACTGCTCCGTCACCGGGCCGCTGCGACCCATGAACCGCCTTAGCACGTTCCGCAGAGCTTCTCGGTCAGACGGCCCCGGATTTGGAGCGATGCCGGTTACGACGCCATATTCCGCAGCATGCGGTGTGATGCACCATGCAGAACCTTCAGTTACCTGGATTCGCTCTACCCTGCCCTCTGACTCCAACCTGACCAACCATTCATCGGCGTCTCCATCACTCCGGCCCAGCACCTCAGCATCGGTAAGATCACCAAGTTCTTCGAGCAACTGCGCCAGTTCGGTGGCAGAACGTGCCCTCCTGCCGGGCGCGGTATGCGTCACCTGCGCTTCAACCTCATCCAGCGCTTCCTGTCGGAGTGTTCCCGCAAATGACGGGTCACGCATCAGGGCGGCAAGTTGGTTCCTGTCCATGCCAAGAGCCTGGAGCGAACGTTCGGCCTCTGGAGCGTCCCACTGGTACATGTACCACGCCTCAAGAGCAAAGTTGAGCGACCGGGCGACCGGGCTGGGAGCGGCTGATTCATGGTGAGTGACAGTTATCTGTCCGTCGCCAATCGCCTGGATTACCCGTAGAAGGCCAGGAAGGTCCATGGCATCCTCCAGGCAGTCACGGAAAGTCTCAAGTATCACCGGGAAGTCCTGGAAGCTGCGTGAGGCGCTCAGGAGGTCTTTTGAGCGCAGGCGTTGCAGCCAGAATGACGTTCGGCGGCCTCTACGCTGTCCGGGGAGTAGCAGTGACCGCTGGGCGTTCTGCCTGAATAGCGCGCCGAAAAGTGCAGAGTCAGTGAGTCCTGCCAGTACGCGCTCACGGATTTCTTCCGGGCCTAACGTAGTGAGCAGGTCTGCAACAAGCTCATCGTGGAATCCCGGCAGTCGAAACAGGATTCCATCGTCGTTGACCTCGACTTGAGGCTCGACTCCGGTGCGTTCTTTAACGAGCGATGCCAGTGCGACCGACCACGGGCCATTTACCTTGCCGCCAAACGGCGAGTGGATGACGATACGGCGGTCGCCGATAGGATCGCTGTATGTCTCGATCAGCAGGGAATGGTTTGAGGCCACGCTACCCGTGCTGCGAAGTTGGCGTCTGACGTAGTTGATGATCTGTCGTGCCGCAGGTTCATCGCAGAGATACTCCTGCTGCAGCCACTCCATGATCTCCAGAGGATCCGTGTCTTCGTCCACGAACGGCTCCAGACGATGTGCCATCTCAGCTTTGAACTCGGCCAGCGTTTGCGAAAGCTGAAGTGGCCGCCACGGTAACTCGCCGCGCCAGAACGGCATCCGCGGAACTGCTCCCGGTGCCGGCTCAACGATCACGCGGTCATCGTCGATGTCCGCCGCACGCCATACCTGGCTACCGAGTACGAAAGCGTCGCCTTCCTTCGTCTCGTAAACGAACTCTTCGTCCAGCTCACCGATACGCGTCTTACGGTCAGACAGGTAGACAGGGAACGCTCCACGGTCGACTATCGCCCCGCCGTTATCCACGGCATGCATGCGTGTACCCGGGAGTGAGCGCAGCATTCCGCCAGCTTCGTCCCAGTTGATTCGGGCTCGGAGTGAGTTGAATATGTGGCGCGGGTATTTGCCCGCGACCAGTTTCAGGACTCCGTCAAAGCTGCTTCGAGCAAGTTCGTGGTACGGGTATGCAGAGCGAACGAGGACGAACAGGTCATCCACAGCCCAGTCATCGGATGCAACTGACGCAACTATCTGTTGTGAGAGAACGTCAAGTGCATTCTGTGGGGTGTAGACGGCCTCAACATCCCCGGCGATCATACCGCGGGCAATCACCGCGCTTTCCAGCAGGTCTTCCTCGTGCGTGGCATAGATACGGAAACGACTGGTTTCGCCAACCCTGTGGCCTGAGCGTCCGACACGTTGCAGCCCCTGTGTAACCGTCTTTGGTGATTGCAACTGGACGACAAGATCGACGGTTCCGATGTCGATACCGAGTTCCAGTGAGCTGGTTCCAACTAGGGCGGGAAGCTCACCCGCCTTGAGAGCTTCTTCCAGGATGTGCCGCGTTTCGTCTGAGATGGAGCCGTGATGAGCGTAGAAGGGTCCTTCGAGGTCCCCTGTGGGACTCTCGGCACTGTGCGTATTTGCAGCCGCCCAGCCACCGTTCATATCCGCCTGCGTCCCGGTCTCCTCAGCACGCAGTTGTGCGTTCAACCTGTCAGCAGAACGTTCAGCCTGTCGACGAGAGTTGGCGAAAACGAGAGTGGTTCGGTTGGCACGGATGTCATCAAGCACCTTAGGCATGATTCCAGCCCACACTGAACCCTGCTCGTCACCGATCTCCCTGTCCGGCATGCCGATCACCTGCACTTCGAGTTTTTTCTCGAACTGGGCATCGATGATCGTTACCGGACGCGGCTCACTTACCAGTCCGTCGGGCGTGTTCGTCACATTTTGACCGCCAAGAAAGCGCGCCACTTCTTCAAGTGGTTTTTGCGTTGCGGATAGACCTATCCGCTGGAATCCGGGAGCGAGTTGCTCCAGTCGCTCGAGGCTAAGGGCGAGGTGAACGCCTCGCTTAGTACCGGAGAGCGAGTGGATTTCATCAACTATCACGGTGCGGACGGTTCGCAGGATGTTGCGCGCCTGCGGAGAGGTCAGTAGCAGGTAGAGCGATTCAGGTGTGGTGATGAGGATGT
>JAURLM010000296.1 GCA_030831265.1 Chloroflexota bacterium | reverse complement strand
GACGGCAAGCTGATTGCCGCCGACACAGACATAAAACTTGAGGCCGGCGCATACCCTGGTGCAGCAGTTGGTGCTGCCGCCATGTGCGTATTCTCCAGCTACGACATTGCCAACACCCGCATCGATGGTTGGGACATAGTCGTGAATAAGCCGAAGTCGGCAGCGTACCGGGCACCGGGCGTACCACAGGTGATATTCGCTACTGAATCAGCCGTGGACGAATTGTGTGAACTGGGTGGCTTCGACAAGATGAAGTTCCGTGAGGACAACCAGGCACACGAAGGCTCTCGCCGCGGTGATGGAGTGATTCTCTCGGACATTGGTGTGAAGCAAGTCATCGAGGCTACGAAGTCTTCGGAGCACTGGAAATCGTCCGTTGGCAAACCCACAAAAGCCGGTAACCTTCGTGGTCGCGGGCTTTCACTTGCCTACTGGTTCAACATTGGGCTGAAGTCCAGTGTGAACCTGTCACTCAACAATGACGGAACAGTCGAACTCATCGAAGGTTCGACTGACATTGGTGGCAGCCGGGCCGCAATGGCCATGCAGGCCGCTGAAGTTCTTGGCCTTGCAGCTGAGGATGTTCGTCCTACCGTGGCAGACACGGAATCAGTTGGTTACACGGACGTGACGGGCGGTTCCCGCACCACTTACGCCACTGGTTACGCAACCTGGAAGGCTGCGATGACCATGGTGGAAGAGTTGAAGACCCGTGCAGCGAAGCTGTGGGACATCGACGCCGAAAACGTGCAGTTCGAAGATGGCGTGTTCAGTTCAAAGTCTGACTCTGAGCTGAAGATTGGCATCAAGGACCTTGCTGGCAAGCTTGGAGACACCGGTGGCCCGGTTAACTCAACAGGCGCCGTTGACCTTGAGTCTGCAGGTGGTGCATACGGAATGCACATCTGTGACGTTGAGATTGATCCCGAGACCGGCAAGACGGACGTTGTCCGCTACACCGCAGTGCAGGACGTGGGCACGGCCATTCACCCCTCGTACGTCGAAGGACAGATACAGGGTGGTGTTGTGCAGGGTGTCGGCTGGGCACTGAATGAAGAATACTTCATGAACAGTTCCGGCGCGATGGCCAACTCGTCATTCCTGGACTACAGGATGCCAACGGCGCTGGACCTGCCAAGCATTGAGACGGTGATCGTAGAAGTGCCAAGCAAGATGCACCCGTTCGGTGTGCGCGGTGTTGGTGAAATCCCAATCTGCCCACCAATTGCTGCAGTTGCAAACGCCATTCACGACGCACTTGACGTCAGGTTGTTGGATGCGCCGATGAACCCCGGCAGGATTACGGCTGCTCTTGAAGCAAAGGGTAAGTAACCCGCTGGAAACAGAGTTTTAACGATGGCCGGGTGGTCTGGACAACAGACTCCCGGCCATCTGGTTTAAGATATTGGCTCCACATGCACCGGCGGCTCCTGATATTTCTAACCCGATCGGTTGCAGGTGACTAAATCAAGCAGGGAGAGGCTGATGGTTCAGACGTTCGAACCCAAAAGCGACTATCACGTTGTAGGTAGAAGTCCAATCCGTCATGACGGATTGGACAAGGTCACTGGCCGTGCTGTTTACGGCGGTGACGTCAAGGTTCCGGGCCTGATCTGGGGTGAAGTTCTCCGGAGTCCGCATTCTCACGCGCTGATAAAGAGCATCGACACTTCGGCGGCTGAGAAGATGCCGGGTGTTTTCGCTGTGGCAACCAATGCAGACTTCCCGTCACCGAAGGCCGGTGAGATTGACACCGGTGAAGACGTTGTCAACTTTGAGCGTGACACGCAGAACCTGCTGGCAAAGAGCAAGGTCCTTTACAAGGGCCATGCAGTCGCTGCTGTCGCTGCTGTAGACCGTAATACGGCACTGGAAGCAACCAAGCTGATCAAGGTTGTATATGAAAAGCTGACGCCGGTCCGCAACGTGGACGAGGCGATGGCTAAGAATGCCACGATCTTGCATGACAACCTCGTTGGCGACCACCTTGGTGAGGATGTTAAGAAGACCAACGTGGCCCGGCATTTCCGCCACGAGTTCGGTGATGTCGAAAAGGGATTCGCTGCGTCTGACCTTGTTGTCGAACGTGAATTCACCCTCCAGATGGTTCACCAGGGCTACATTGAGCCGCACAATGCGACCGCAATCTGGGACGAGTCCGGTCATGTGACTGCATGGTCCAGCACACAGGGCATGTTTGCCGTCCGTGCGCAGACCGCCGGTATGCTCCGGATCCCAGAGTCACAGGTGACGGTCAACCCCGTCGAAATCGGTGGTGGTTTTGGTGGCAAGACCAAGGTCTACCTTGCGCCTGTTGCCGCAATTCTGTCTCGCAAGTCTGGTGGTCGCCCGGTCAAGATGATCATGGACCGTAATTCGGTGTTCGAGGCCAGTGGCCCGGCTCCGGGTGGCAAGATCATCATCGAGATGGGTGTGTCCAAGGACGGCAAGATCCAGGCAGTTGCAACGGACCTGCGTTACGAAGCTGGTGCGTTTCCCGGCTCTGCTGTTGGCGCTGGTGCAATCTGCGTTCACGCCTGCTACAACATCCCGAACAGCCGCATTGACGGGCGTGATGTCGTGGTCAACAAGCCGAAGTCCGCTGCGTACCGTGCACCTGGCTCCCCACAGGCTGCGTTTGCCATCGAGCAGGTGGTTGACGAGGTCTGCGACAAGATGAACTGGGACAAGATCCAGTTCAGGCTGGACAACGCTGCTCACGAAGGAACTCGTCGCGGTGACGGTGTCATGTTTGGCAAGGTCGGCCTTATCGAAACGCTTGAGGCTGTCCGCAATTCCGCCCACTGGAAGTCTCCGCTTGAGCCTTCCAAGAACGGCAAGCTGCGCGGTCGTGGAGTCGCTTCCGGTTACTGGATGAACGGTGGTAACAAGTCCACCGTGGACCTGATGTTGCAGGATGACGGAACCGTGGCTCTGAACGAAGGTTCAGCAGACATTGGTGGCACTCGTACGTCGATCGCTATGCAGGCTGCCGAGGTTCTTGGGCTTACGGCTGAAGACATTCACCCTTACATCCCGAGCACGGACTCTATTGGCTTCACAGCCACTACAGGTGGTTCCCGTACAACGTACGCTACTGGCTACGCCGCATGGGAAGCTGCTAACGGGCTTGTTGCTGAGATGAGCAAGCGGGCTGCGGTGCTGTGGGGAATTGATGCAGACGACGTGACTTTTGCCAATGGCAAATTCAGCTCCAGTTCCGACCCTGAGTTGAGCATTGGCTTCAAGGCGCTTGCCGGCAAGATTGGTGACACTGGCGGACCAGTAAGCTCAACGGCTTCGGTGAACCTTGGTGCAGCCGGTGCAGGCTACGCAGTGAACATCTGCGACATTGAGATTGATCCTGAAACTGGTAAGACCGACGTTATCCGCTACACAGCGGTGCAGGACGTTGGTAAGGCCATTCACCCGGCATACGTCGAAGGACAGATCCAGGGTGGAGCGGCACAGGGCATTGGCTGGGCGCTGAACGAGGAGTACTTCATCAGCGAAGATGGTTCGATGGCGAACCACACGTTCCTTGACTACAGGATGCCTACAGCTCTCGACCTGCCGATGATCGAGACGATCCTGGTGGAAGTACCGAACCCGTTGCACCCGTTTGGTGTTCGCGGTGTTGGTGAAGTTCCGCTGGCTCCACCGCTTCCTGCAGTCGCAAATGCAGTTGCAGATGCGACGGGACACCGGTTCCCGCACCACCCAATCAAGGCAGGGCGAATCATCGAAGCGCTTTCCAGGTAAAGCTGGCGACCTATTCAATTGAATTTATGCGGGCCGGTTCTCACTTCGAGAACCGGCCCGCTGTGCATCTGCATCTAACGGGTACAATTCTTGGGAACGGTCGTTCACTGGAGAAACACTCATGGCGAAAGTCTTTGTTCCCTACAACCTCCGCAAGTACACCGATGGCGCCACACAGGTGGATGTGCCCGGTCTCACGCTTGGTGAACTGATTACAAACCTGGAATTATGGTTTCCGGGCTTCAGTGACCACCTGTTGCAAGATGGTCGCCTAAAGCCAGGATTGGCAGCCGTCTGTGGCCATGCAGCGACGCGGCAGGGGCTGTTGCAGAAACTTGATGAAGACACAGAGGTTCACTTCGTACCTGCGGTGTCTGGCGGGGTTGGGTAGTGTGATGGGCACAAGTGCGCATAGTTGCGCCGAAGTCGAAACACCGACGAAGGGGAAGTCAGACGATGCCAGATGATGTCAACGCGAACGGTGTTCCCGGATCAGCAAGTGGAACCGATGAATTCGAGTTTGAAGATGGCGTTCAACTCAGCAAGGACTGTAAGCAGAACATCGCGCGTGCGGTGAGTAACATTCTTGCAACTGTGGGAGTAAATGCTGACCCCGAAGGCATACGGGACACACCCAAGCGCGTCGCCAACATGTATGACGAACTGCTTGAAGGCTATGCACTCGATGCCAAGGCCTTGTTGAACAATGCTCTTTTCGATGTTCAGTACGACGAGATGGTCGTGGTGAAGGACATTGATTTCTATAGCCTGTGCGAGCATCACATGCTGCCGTTCTACGGTCAGGCTCACGTGGGTTACCTGCCTGACAAGAGAGTCGTAGGGTTGAGCAAGATTCCTCGACTGGTAGATATGTTCGCCAAGCGGTTGCAGGTCCAGGAACGGATGACACAGCAGATAGCATCAGCTATTGACGAACTGGTGATGCCGAAAGGCGTTGGGGTCGTTGTCGAGGCGCATCACCTGTGTGCGGCGATGCGTGGTGTGAAGAAACCCGGCACGATGATGACGACCAGTTCGGTGCGCGGTCAGTTCCGCGATAACCCGTCAACTCGTGAAGAGTTCATGGCGCACCTAAAGGGGCGGTAATGCACGAAGCGTGGGGTGTTTGATTGGAACTCAGGGGCACAACAGCACTCGTAACCGGCGGCGGCAGACGCGTCGGTCGAGCGATTGTGATCGCACTGGCTGAGGCCGGTGCCAATGTCGCTGTGCACTACAACAAATCGGCTGACGACGCGCAGGAGACTGCGGCGATGGCACGCTCTCTCGGGGTGAATGCAGAGATATTTCCGGCTGACCTGCTGGATGCCGGGAACACTGTTCGGCTGATCGATGATGTAAAGCGTTCGATGGGAGCCGTTTCGGTTCTTGTGAACAACGCCTCACTTTTCACCACAGGCCGTTTTGAAGACACTTCGCTCGAAGAGTGGGAGCGATACATGGCGGTTAACCTCCGCGCCCCGTTCCTGCTGGCACAGGCAATGCTCCGTGAGATGCAGCGCGGAGAACAGGGTAAGGTGATTAACCTGAATGACTGGCGGACTGCCAGGGCAAAACGATTTGCGTATGGAGCGAGCAAGGCGGCACTTTCAGGATTGACGCGATCGCTGGCAGTTGCGATGGCCCCGAACGTGCAGGTCAACGAGTTGGCGCTCGGCGCGATACTGCCGCCTGTAGATCTCGTTGTGACAGACCCGGCGAAACCGCAGGAGACGAAACTCGGTCCGGCGGCTCGCATGGGTTCACTTAACGAGGTGGCCTCCGCG
>JAURLM010000295.1 GCA_030831265.1 Chloroflexota bacterium | reverse complement strand
CCGTGATATGTCCGTTCCCGTTTGGAGTGCTTTCTCGGGTTTTCTGGCCGGAGATGGGGTGCAAAGCACGAATCCCCGCGTGGACCTGACCGTTCTGAGGATTCAAGACCGGATCAATGCCATCTTCCTCATTATTTTATTAGCATTATTAGCTTCAAATTTCTTTGCGCTTACCAGACCACACCTACATCAGTAACAGACTTACACCAACCCGTTAACGGGAAATCCGCGCACAGAAGTCGCCGGAAGCGGCTCAATGGTTTCACCGTCTAGCGCAATAGTTACACAGTGAAGTGCGGTTACGCATACCTTTAGTTCAGCACGTGCTGATTTGAATGGCTCACTCCTGACGTTAACGCTTCAATACAGAGAAGACCGGTTCAAGTCGTTGCCTCGCAGCACCTGACTCGGCGGTGTCGCTTTCATCGAACACAGCTGATTCCTCCTCAGGGTCAACGGAGAGATCAAACAACCTGCCGTCCTCGTAAAGTTTCCACCGATGATCTCGTAGAAAGCGTTGCGGAGGTCGGTGAACACGCCCACTCATAGGTTCGAAGTGGAAGAATATCCACTCCCGCGGGTCTCCAGGCTCACCACGCAGTTGTGGCAGGAACGAACGACCGTCGATCATGTAACCCTCTGGCACGGGGACACCGGCAGCTTCGAGAATGGTCGGCAGGTAGTCGCAGGTGTCGATCAGGTCATCCTCGACAACTGATGAAGGAATGGTTCCCGGCCAGTTACAGATAAGCGGAACGTGCGTGCCACGGTCTTTGGTCATGCCTTTGCCACCGCACACCTCTGTGTGGTGGTGGACGATAGAGCAGACCTCGGTAGGTGATCCGTTGTCACCGAGGTAGATGATTAGCGTGTTCTCACGCTGTCCAAGCTCTTCAAGGCGATCAACCACGCGGCCAATGACCTTGTCGTGGTATTCCACCATGTCCTTGTAGAACTTCGCATCATCCGGCCAGTCCTCAAGCTCGGCCCAGGTACGACCACCAAGCGTCTGGTTGGACGGAGGCTCAAAATTCGCGAACTCCGGGGAATCAGGGGTTGGCTCCAGCGGCCGGTGAGTCAGGGCCATTGGCCAGTAGACGAACCACGGGTCATTCTGGTTTCGCTCGGCAAAATCCATGATGTAGCTGGCGAAGATGTCCTCACCGTACTTGCCCTTCATACCGGGCAGGTATTCGCCGTTCTGGTAAATAATCGGGTCTTTGTAACGAGAGCCCTTGTCTTCCGTATGGTGTGCATGCCAGACGCAGAACTCGTCGAACCCGGCATCTTCGATTTTCTGGCCCTTCGACCGCATCTCTGGCATTTCATCTGGCGGGTTGTACGAATGAAGCTGCCATTTTCCAGAGATACAGGTCTTGTACCCGGCATCTGACATCAGGTGACCGAACGTAACTTCTTCCGGGGCGATCAGACCGAACCCGATGTAATTTCGGAAATTGTATTTTCCGGTCATCAGCGAAATGCGAGTAGGTGTGCAAAGTGGCATCACATGGGCATTTTCAAACCGCATCCCGGTTTCTGCCAGGTTGTCCAATCGCGGTGTCGAATAAGACGTACTACCGTTGCAACCGATGGCCTCATAGCCAAGGTCATCTGACATGATGAGCAATATGTTTGGTCTGCGCTGCTTGTCTGTTGCCATTACCCTGCTGTTTCCAACTATATTTTTTGGTGACCTGTCCGTCCCTGCTATCGTCGCCACAGGGTGCACTCAGGTGACTGATAAATCAAGTTCTCAAATCCCGACCTAAGGCACTTCGCCCTGTACCAATGAACGAATCGACAACAACACTTGACCTCCTTGTCGTGTCATCCAGTCCCGTCTACGGTACTCGATCATAGATGTTTGCCTTTCTCCAACCAAAACTGACGATTTCAGAAGATGACCTGCGAGCAGGACTACGCGCCCTGACAATGCAGGGAACCGTGATGATGGGTTTTGATGCCATCACCACCGGCGGTTTCATGGCAGCCTATGCGCTTTCGCTAGGAGCCAGTAACGCACAGATCGGTATCCTCGCCGCCCTTCCGTTCATGCTGCAACCATTGCAGATTCCGGCTATCGCGGTTGTTGAACGATTCAGGAAACGCAAGCAGATCAGCTTTTTCACGATCGTGCTGGCGAATGCAGTCTGGTTGCCTGCCGCGCTCATCCCATTCCTGATCGACGCGCCCGGCACACTCGCTATCACCATGCTGCTTGTCTTCGTGGCGATCCGCAGCGCAGTCACGCCGTTCTTCAACGTGCCGTGGATGTCATGGATGAAAGACTTGGTGCCGTCTCAACAGCGGGGAAGTTTCTTTGCGAAGAGATTGCAGTACGCCACAGCGCTGGGAATGGCGCTGGGCCTGGGTGGAGCCGTATTCGCCGACATCTGGAAGGAACAGGCATCAAGTCCATCAGCGATAGCCCAGGGATTCGCATATCCGATCCTCGCTGCCACGCTGACACTTGGTGTGGCTGGATGGTACTTCGTAGCGCGCCTACCTGAATCAACGATGCCAGCGCGCCCGGATGGGCCAAAGCAATCATTAATCAGCACCGTCATGGAGCCGGTGCGTGACCCATCCTACAAGTACCTGATCCGGTTCAAGTTCCTGTCCACATTCGCCATGCAACTGGCGATCCCCTTCTTCGCCGTTTACATGATCCAGGTGATTGGCCTGCCGGTGACTGTAGTCATGGGGTTCACTGCGCTCAGCCAGCTGGCAAACATTGGATTCCTCGGTGCGTGGGGACGCATGGTGGATCGGTTCGGGGCCAAGCCAATCCTGAGCGCATCTGTCTCCCTGTACCTGCTGGTTATCCTTGGCTGGAGCTTCACCACCCTCCCTGAGCGTCACATGATGACGCTACCAATCCTGGGTGTCCTGCACATACTCGCAGGCATCGCCACGGCAGGTATGAACGTGACCCAGGGGACTATCGCCATGAAGCTCGCACCGGAAGGCAAGAGCACGGCTTATCTTGCGGCATCCAGCCTTTCGATCAGTCTCGGGGCGGCAATCGGCCCACTGGTGGGTGGTGTGTTCGCAGACTTCTTCCAGGAGCGCTCATTCCGGGTTGCGCTGGAATTCATACACGGCGTTGATGTCACTTCATTCACTCCCTTCTACCTCACGGGCTTCGATTTCCTATTCGCAATCTCCTTCGTGTTTGGCCTCCTCACGCTGGGCGTGCTGACACTTGTCAGGGAAGAAGGCGAGGTGACTCACGAGGAGGTGATGGCAGAGTTGATGGGGCCAATGCGAGGGATGACCAGAACGATGTCATCCGTACCGGGAGTTTCATCACTGGTTAACCTTCCGTTGGATACCGCCCGGCGCACGTCCGTTCCAGGACTCGACGTTGCCGTAGGTGTGACCGCATACCAGGTTGCCGAAGCAGCCCGCGCGGCTGCACATGCAGCAGAGTCCATTGCGCGTGGTGCCCGTAGGGCTGGTGCAGAGACTGAGACGATGGCCCGGAACATGTTGATCGCTTCAATACATTCCGCCAACGCCGTCGAGGAGGACAGTCGCCGCGTCGTGCGCAGTTCGGTACGGACCTTGATGCGCACACTGGGTATCTCCAAGCGCAGTGCGCTGGATGCGGCATACGGCGCTGGATACGGAGTCATGGAGGCGGCAGAGGCCACCGGGATTGATCCAGAAACAGCGGCCAGGCAGGCGATAGACGCTGCCAGGGATTCAGTTCAGCATCTACCGGGAGTGACGCCTGAAGAGGCTGTTTCCGAAGTTTCACATGGCCTGATAGATGCTGCCGGGGTGCTGCCTGATGAAGATGCAGCGAGTGTCCGACGCGTTGCGGAAGAGGCAATGAACCACAACGGAGAAACGACAGGCCCCGATGAGTTCGGCCCGCGGGATCAAGACTAACCGGATGTGCCCGGCGTACGTTGAGGAAACAGTCGGTCGTAGTTCTCCCAGATGCACCCTGAGCGGGTTTGACGCGCTTTTTCGGCGGTGAACAGAAGCCACGGTGCATGTGAGCCTTCAAACGCGGAGTTGCGAGCCAATCCCTCAGTGATGAATATCTCGTCAATGGAATCGCCGTTTGCCGTGTAGACGTAACGGATGGGAGTTCCTGCCGAGTCCGTTTCCTGCAAGTCCGGTTCCAGTCGAACAGACGTTCCAGCGAGTTCACGAAAACGCTCCGTGGCCTCATCAAAGCAGTTCTGTTCCTGCGGCGAAACGAACACGCCGTAAAGTCTCACTGGCCCGTCAGAAGTCTGGATTGTTTCAGCGTCAATGACCTCGAACACCTCAACTGCACGGCAATCTTCGCAACGCAGCGCGCTCAGTCCAGATTCGTCTGATGTCGAGACATAGGAAAGCTGGTCGGGTGTCGGAACCGGTGTCGGTGACGGCATCGCTTGCGTGGGCTGTGCATCAGCCGGGACAAGGTCAGCGGGCGCGGACGGTTCAGAGTTCGCGCATGACACAAAGAATACGGCGACCAGCAGCACAGACATCATCCATACGAGACCTCGCACACCGATTCCCTTTCGACTTACGTACCCACAATGCTGTACGAACCGCGGCAAATTTGCGTTCACATTGCCTTTCCGCGCAGTAAGATACCGCCACGGCATAACAACTGACCAATGGAACAGTAAATGAAGATCCTGATCCGTGATGGAGACTGGTGGCTGGG
>JAURLM010000294.1 GCA_030831265.1 Chloroflexota bacterium | reverse complement strand
GCATTACCGGTTATCTCACCAGCCTCTATAAGCCTGGAAATAACTCCACCAAGGGCCTGGTCGATGGCCCCGGTCGCGCCACCGGGCTTGCGAACCCCGCGGAAAAGGTTGACTACAAGTGCTGGTGTTGCGTGTTCGACGACATTTCCATGCTGGACTTTGATCTCCATGCGGACTCCCGATTTGTGCTGTGCGTTAAACAGGCGGATGCAATAGCCATGGCATTGCCTGGCCATGCCGAAGCCAAATCATTCATTCAGCTGGCACCGGGGATTGTACGACGCGCCCACCCGGCGGGTTGAGGCAGAGATTGCCGCATGGCCTATTAACAGACAACACATCGCCATGCTGCGGCACTCATTGACAGGAATCCATCATTTCTTGTCCCAATCCCTGCGCTCAAAGATTTTCTCATGCCGACACCTGCGCCAAAGTTGCGTGCAGACGGTATGTGTGCCTGCACACATACGCCAATTGAGACCTAACTGAAGCATTGGTCTACGTTTTGAACATGTTCGGAACAATGGCTACGCTTTTGGCCAACAAAAATCCGAAAGAAGGTACCAAAGTACCTTGTGCGGGATATGCCAGTCGAAATAACGTCCTAATCCAAGACAGCTTGTTAGGCGGCGTTAACAACTTCGCACCTTTCACAGTATGTTCATCAAGCGCCCGGTATAACGGCATCGGGCGTCGAAACACAGCAAGTGTCCGCTTGCTGATTGATCAGGGGAATCTAAAAAACCCCGGGGGCAACAACAATGACCAGCAGTAACGTCGCGGTTCGCGTCGTCTCAGACGGCTCTTTTCTTCTTGATGGCGGCCCTGTTTTTGGACCTGTTCCAAAAGTTCTCTGGGAGCGCCAGGCCAAGCCAGACCGCAAGAACCGGGTTCGCCTCGGTCTCAATGCAATGCTGGTGAAGACCCCACAGGCCAACATCCTCGTCGACGCAGGCATCGGCAACAAAGAGCCTGAAGTCTGCAAGGACATCTACGGCCACGCATCTTCCAAGCTTCTCCGCAACCTCCGTGCACAGGGCGTAACAGCTCGTGAAGTTGATTTCGTCATCCTCACGCACCTGGCCTTCTTCCACAGCGGCGGTGCAACCCGGCTCGACCGTGAGGGCAACATTGTCCCCACGTTCCCCAAGGCAAAGTACCTTGTCCAGCGCCGAGCGTGGGACGAGGCTTTCAACCCTGACGAGCGGGCTATCCCGAATTTTGGTCCTGGCATCGAGCACCTGCGTGTCCTTGAGGAGCGCGGAATGATCGAGTTCCTCGACGGTGACACCGACATCGTTCCCGGCGTTCAGGTGATGGTCACGGACGGCTACTCCGAAGGTCACCAGATCGTACTGGTCAACACCGGCTCCGAGCGGATCGTCTACCTCTCGAACCTTATTCCTACGCCGAACCACCTGCCCCTGCCCTACATCACGGCTTATGACCGATTCCCGGACCAGACTCTTTCTGCCAAGAAGGAACTGTTGGCCCGCTGCGAAAAGGAAGGCTGGCTGATGGTGTTCGCACACGGCTACCACGACAACGCTGGTTACCTGGAGCGTCGCCGCACCGGACTCTCACTCCGCCCGGTGAACTTCAGCTAGTCCAACAATTACGTTTGTACCTGGGCTTCCGGTCTCCTCACTTCACCCGGACACCCAACAACGAAAAGCCCGCAGGCTGTCCTGACCTGCGGGCTTTCGTTTGTTTTGACACTTACGCGGTATAAACCCTACGTAAAAAGTTCAACCGTCATGCTGCCGTCCGGCGTTATTCCCGTCAACCTGACTTCTTCAATTAAACCTGCCGTTCGTTGCGGTCTCGGCACGGCCTGATTTGTCGTTGTTGTTTGGCCTGTTGGTCGGGTAACCCGAACTCGAAGATAGTTGTCTGTCAGCCCGTTGGACGCAGCGGCACCTTCCCACAACACAGGCCTCACCTGCCCGATGCTCTCCTGTTTGAACTCCAGTGCATGGCGTTCGGTCAGTTCACGTACTTCTGCTGCACGTTCGGCCTTCATACCGGTGCTCACATGGTCAGCCGTGTGTGCAGCGCTCGTACCGGGTCGCATCGAGTACGGGAAGACGTGTGAATCAGCGAATCGCACCTGTTCGATAGTCGCAATCGTCTCTGCATGGTCCGACGCAGTTTCACCCGGAAACCCGCAGATGACATCAGTCGTCACTGAGCAGCCTGGAACAGCCTCTCGGACACGTTCTACAGAAGCGACAAACTGCGCCGACGTGTACCTGCGTCGCATCCGACCCAGCACGGCATCACTTCCACTCTGGAGTGAAATGTGGAAATGCGGGCATAGCCTGTTTCCGGCTTCAGCCCATACCGTCAGCAAGTCATCAGATATCTCCAGCGGTTGCAACGAAGAAACCCGGATCCGCCTAACATCCGTCTCGTGGGTAATCGTTCGCAACAACCCCGGCAAACTGGCCGCTTCAAGGTCGAAACCGTACGTGCCGAGCTGCGTGCCGGTTAAAACAACCTCAGAACAGCCCTCAGCGACCAACTGCTGGATTTGCCCCACGATTTCGCCAACGGCAACGCTCCGTTCGCGCCCGCGCACCTTTGGAACGATGCAGTAGGCGCAGACCTGGTCGCACCCCTCCTGGATCTTCACAGATGCGCGTGTCCTTCCGGGCAAGGCCATCTGGGTTATTTGTGCGCCAGGTTCCTGCGGTTCATGCGGAATGAACGCAACACCCAGTTGCTCCACCACTGCCCTGACAATCTCAGGCTTCTTCCGGTTGCCAAGTGCAATGTCAACGGCATCTACCGCGTCAACCGCAGCGAGGTCTCTTTCGGCATAACAGCCGGTCGCAACGATCAGTGCTTCAGGGAAACTACGCCTGGCAGCCGATACGGCTTGCCGCGCCTTTCGATCAGCAACACTTGTCACGGTGCAGGAATTCAGGACGAAAACATCCGGAGCACTTTCCGAACCGACCAATTCAAACCCGGACGCAGCAAACTCTCGTGCAAGTTGCTGAGAGTCTGCTGCGTTCAACTTGCAGCCGTGG
>JAURLM010000293.1 GCA_030831265.1 Chloroflexota bacterium | reverse complement strand
GCCTGAGACCACGGCGACAGTCTCCCCGCCTTCAACCCTGTCGCCGTCGATAAGCCTGGGTGTGAATTTCAGGTTGCTGTCGACGCGGGCGAAAACCGCACGAGCCACGTCCAGTCCCGCGATCACACCCGGAGACCGTGGCACAAAGTTGGCGGAAGCCTCAATGTGCTGCGGTATCAGCGAATCTGTCGTGACATCACCACCGGAAAGGTCCTCGGCGAGTGCTGCATCGACAACTCGGCTTAGTTCTACTGGATCAAGTGTGGGCATCTGAAGACCGTCTGCTTATGGTTCGTGCGAATGTCTGATCTGAGGCGTTATGCCCTTGGCCGTGTTCCAACTCCGCTGACCACGGCCATTCCAAGTCGTGGTAATTCTACGACCAGCCCGCGGCCGTCAACTGTGGAGCTGCCGTTTTTCGGGGATATGGCGTCCGGGTTAGACCACGTATTTGCCATCTTGGGGTCATCGCCGGACAGGATCTGGACGTCGCCGGCGTGAGATACGTCTCTGTCATCGAACTCTATGCGGACGCGAACGCTGTCACTCACTGAGCGGTTTACAAGGAACAACGCAGCGTCTCCGGTAGCTTCGTCGTAGCTTGCCGCAGCGTCAAGATAAGCGACTCCTTCGCGGTCGGAGGCATCGTAACGCGGCGCGGTCACAACTGGTGTCAGTGAAAGACCTTTTGCTGTTGCGGCGTATAACGCAGACGGGTAGTAGATGCTCTGCTTGAGCATACCAGTCGGGCTGGTCACAACCGCTGCGATGACGTTGACGATCTGGGCCAGGCAGGCCACCTTAACCACCTCTGCACGCCGTATGAATGAGTTCAAATACTGGGCGCAGACCAGTGCGTCTTCGAGGTTATATTCCTCTTCAAGCTGGTCCGGTCCGACTCGCCATTTGCCGTCTCGGTTCTTGCCGTCACGCTCTCGATACCAGACATTCCACTCGTCGAAACACACGTAGACATCGTGCTTGCTGCGCTTGACGCCTTTGACATAGGCCAACAGACCCGCGTACTCCTCAAGAATGCTGTCTATGACGACGCCTTCTGCGAGAAATCCCGGTGTGTCGTTTTCCCGGTTGTTGGAGTAGCGATGTGCAGAGATGAGCTCAATGTCGTCCCAGCATGTTTCGAGCACTGTGCGGTCCCATGCAAGGTACGTTGGCATGTGCCTGCCTGATGAACCAGCGGCGACCAGTTCAATTGACGGATCCATCCCACGCATAAGCCGCGCCGCGTTCCGTGCCTTCAGCGCGTACTGGTCTGCAGGGACATGTCCAGCCTGCCAGAAACCATCCATCTCGTTACCGAGACACCACATCTTCACGTTGTACGGGTCGGTGCCAGCATTGCGCCGCCTTGCCTGCGCGTACTGTGTTGCTGTGTCCATGTTGCAGTATTCGACCAGTCCGGCGGCTTCTGCCGGCCCCAGCGTGCCCAGGTTCACAGCCATCATCGGTTCCGTGCCAACTTTTCGGCACCACTTCATGAACTCGTCCGTACCGAAGGTGTTCGGCTCTGTGGCTCGCCATGCGAAGTCAGGGAATGCTTTCCGGTCAGGGCCAACGCCGTCACGCCAATCATAGTTGGATACGAAGTTACCGCCCGGATAACGGACATACGGCATGTTTAGGCCGCTCATGGCCTCAATCACATCGGTGCGCTGACCGTCGGCATCGGACAGCTTGTTCCCGGGGTCATACACACCGCCGTAGATCGATCTTCCAAGATGTTCCAGGAAGCCAGAGAAGATACGCGGGTCTATGGTTCCGGCGTTGTAAGCGGTGTCCAGCCTGACCGTTGCTTCCATGCGTCGTTAATCCGTTCGTGGCTAGTTGAAGATGTGTGAGTGATTGATTAGCGGTGCATGTTGCGTGTACACCGAGAACCCGTCAACCGTAATGCCATTGCGCGAAGCAGCGCAGCCACATGATAAAGGGTGACTGCGCTGCTTAATTGATCGATTTGTAAGGCGATTACCCGCCGATTTCCAGCATACGGTCCAGTGCGACTTTGGCCTGGGCCTTAGTCTCAGCCGGAACCTCAATGCGGTTGATCATCAACCCGGCCACCAGCCCTTCCAGCACCCACAGCACGTAGGCGGGGTGGATGCGGTACATGGTGGCGCAGGGGCAGACAACCGGGTCAAGGCAGAAAATTGTCTTGTCCGGGTTCTCCTTTGCCATGCGGCTAACCATGTTTACCTCCGTGCCCACGCCCCACACCGTGCCTGCTGGCGCTTTGCGGATCATGTTCTGGATGTATTCGGTTGAGCCAACGTAGTCAGCAGCCTGAACGACGTCCCTTGTGCATTCCGGGTGAACGATGATGTTCACATCGGCGTTATCTTTGCGGGCGGCGTCGATTTGCTTCGTGGTGAAGCGAGTGTGTACGGAGCAGTGACCCTGCCAGAGGATGACCCTGGCCCGGCGAATCTGCTCAGGAGTCAGGCCACCCATTGGCTTGAATGGATTCCAGAGAGCCATGTCAGCTTCGGGAATACCCATCTTTAGAGCCGTGTTGCGTCCAAGGTGCTGATCCGGGAGGAAAAGCACCTTCTCACCGCGCTCATAAGCCCATTTGAACGCGCTGTCTGCATTTGAAGACGTGCAAACAAGCCCGCCGTTGCGTCCGCAGAGCGCCTTGATGGCCGCTGTTGAGTTCATGTAGGTGATAGGAATTACTTTCCCTTCACCTTCCAGCACAGACTGGATGTCATCCCAGCAGTCCTGCGCTTCATCAATGCTTGCCATGTCCGCCATAGAACAACCGGCGGCCATATTGGGAAGTATCACGGACTGCGCGTCCGAACTCAGGATGTCTGCTGTCTCAGCCATGAAGTGAACGCCACAGAACACAATGGCCCGTGCGTCCTTCACACCCGCAGCCTGCTTAGAAAGCAGGTACGAGTCACCGCGGAAGTCGGCGTATTTGATTACGTCGTCACGCTGGTAGTGGTGGCCGAGGATGATTACCTGGTTTCCGAGCGTTGCTTTCGCTTCTGCGATGCCCGCGTCTAGCTCTTCTGGAGAGAGTTTCAGGTAACGGGTTGGGATCTTTTGCCAGCGTACGCCGGACTTAAATTCTTCTTCGAGCGTTTGCGTGATGAAGTTCGTGAAGGTCGTTCCCTTCGTTCAGCTGTCGAGAGTGGTTGGGTGAAAGCTCGACACACAATTATTGTTGCGGATACCGTTTCTATGATTGCT
>JAURLM010000292.1 GCA_030831265.1 Chloroflexota bacterium | reverse complement strand
GCAATCCGTCGTCCGTAAAGCCCGCTGGAACGGACATCGCCGGGTTCCCCGTGACAGTGATGGCGTAGCACGTAGCCATCCACTTGATGTAGTTGTCCAGCTTCACGCCATTGATCTCCGTCACGTACTCCTGCTCAATGGAGAACGGCGGCACGCTGGTCACCGGGCAGAGCAGGAACTCGTACTTGCTGAAGAACGCCGCCATCCGCTCATGCAGCCGTGTGCGCTTGATTTCAGCTTCTGCAAGGTCCATCGCAGACAGCTTCAAACCTTCACGGATGTTCCAGATCACAGTGTCCTTGAGTTTCTCCGGCTGTTCTTCAAGATGTTTCTTGTAGTCGGAAGCAAACTTGTACGCTCGGAAAACGTGGAAAATCTCATCGGCGTCCGAAAGATCAGGCGTCGCCTCTTCGACGATGCAGCCTAGGTCCTCGAACACCCTGCGCTGTTTCTCCAGCGTCGCCTTGATGCTCGCATCGACAGGGAAACCAAGATCAGGGCTCCATGCCACACGCACTCCCTTGAGAGAGCGTTCAAGAGGCGATGCGAACCGTTTGCCCGGTTCTGGCAGGCAGTTCGGAATCCGGTCATCCGGCCCTGCCAGCACGGAAAGTTGCAACGCCACGTCATCCACCGTTCGCCCCATCGGTCCCTGTACCGAAAGCGAGTTGTAACCAAGTGTCGTGGGGTAGGAAGGCACGCGGCCGACCGATGTGCGAATCCCGACCACGTTGCACCAGGCTGCCGGGTTTCGCAGTGACCCGCCGAGGTCGGAACCCGTCGCAAGTGGCACCATTCCGCACGCGAGCGCTACGGCAGAGCCACCGCTGCTGCCACCGCAAGTCCTGGATGTGTCATAGGGGTTTAGCGTCGTGCCAAAGACCTTGTTGAATGTCTGTGAACCCGCACCAAACTCAGGCGTATTCGTCTTTCCCACGATGACAGCGCCCGCCTGCTTGATACGCGTGACTGGTAACGCATCGAAGTCTGGCACCCAGTCAGCGTAAATCGGTGATCCGAAAGTAGTTCGAATGCCCTTTGTGGGTGACAGGTCTTTAACCCCTATCGGCATACCGTGGAGTGGGCCTCTCACCGGGCCGTTATCCAGTTTCTGGGCAGTTTCCATCGCCTGATCTGCCGATAGCGTGCAAACCGCGTTTACCGAGTGATTCACCCTATCAATCTGCTGAAGGTGTGCCTCAAGGGCTTCCCTTGCTGAAACTTCTCGTGATTGAAGTTTCCTGGACAGTTCTACGGCGTCTTGAAAAACAAAGTCACTGCTCATCTAGGTCTCCACGAAAGGTTGGGACGGGTGTGGACGGTGTTTGCCGGACGACTGTGGAAGGTTAGCAGCCAAACGGGGCGCACACGTTGAAGTGGCTCATGGTAGGACATATTTCCCATGTTGTTGAACTACAGTTGCTCTGACGGAGTGCCCACGGTGTGCGGATATTGGATGCAGTGCAGGCGAGACTTATGCAAACGGCCCGCACACCCAGGAGCAATCATGGCCAGAAGACGTATTGTGAGGCGAAAAGTCCAGAGCGCTGCCAGCGCCGGACAGGCAGCTACGCGTGTGTCTGGGGTAGTGCCAATGACAAAAGAGTCATTTGGGCTTCTTCCTGATGATGAGTGCAAGATCTTGATCGTAGGCCCGGGCGCGTACTGCTCATTCACCATCGCCCGCCTTGGTCGCCTTGGGATCGCAGACGGGATAGCTATCACGGCCTCAACAAAGCACGCCATCTGGGCAGTCAATAACCTGAACCCGGAGATCGTGATTGCGATCATCGACTTTGAGCAGAAGGCCTGTGGCATCGACCTGCTCCGGAAGCTGGAGGCGGTTAACCCGGCAATCAACGTGATTGTTACATCCTCTGCGATGGATGTGAGCCTTGACGGCCGGGCTCTACGTGACCTGGCATGGAGCATGGGGGACAAGTGGTCATTTGTCACCCGCCGCAAGACGGACAACGGCGATCCGCTGGGAATTGCAGTCGTTACCGCCCGCCAGGGTGTGGGTTGGATCGACTACCCGGTCCGAAAGCAGCTTGATAAGTGGCGTGTTTCTAAACCTGGAGTTACGGGGAGTGTCGAAGTTGCGGCTTGAGAAAATGCGGTGCAATGCAAAGATGGTTCAGCCGTGCGGTCTCACGACTGCTGGTGCCGTTAGTAGTGGATCGCTCGACCAACTCCTCCACCAGCTGCGATTGCATCCCCTGATATTGCAACGGCGAGCGGTGAAGCCAGGAACGCGACAATATGCGCGATGTCGGATGCATTGATAATCCGATGCACTGAATTTGCCTGCGCCATCTGAGCCTCAACCTCCGGTTCAGAACGGCCTTCACGCTGAGCACGAGCGTGAATGACGCCGGGTGTAGCTTCCGTTCTGGTAAGGCCCGGGTGGACAACCGTCACGTTGATCCCACTCGGGCCCAGTTCGTCTGCCAGGTTCTTCGTCATTGCAGCTACAGCAACGTTTCTCATGCTGCCGATAGTCGTTCCAGAACTGCGCGCAGCCAGCCCGGAAATGTTGATGATCCTTCCCCAGCCATTCGCTGCCATGTGTGGAGCGGCTTCCCGGGCACAGCGCAGGTAACCCATCACCTTCACGTTCATGTCTTCGTTAAAGGCCTCCGCTGTGATCTCTGCCAGCTTCGGCACCGGGCGCTGTCCGCCGGGTTGGGCTGCGTTGTTGACTAGAATATCCAACCCGCCGAGTTGCGACGCTGCCTCTGCGATGAACGACTTTACCGATGCGTCGTCACCTGTATTTCCAGCTACCGCTATTACTTTGCGACCGGTCTGAGTTGCGATTTCTGATGCCGTTTCACTCAATGGGCCTATGTTGCGGGCGACGATTGCTACATCCACACCTTCGGAAGCCAGTGCGAAAGCTATCGCCTTGCCAATCCCCCTGCTTCCACCTGTCACCAACGCCCGTTTGCCTGTTAGCTGAAGATCCAACGTCTCGCTCCCGCCTCTAGTTACGCCTCGTTCACGATGAGCCGCTTCGCTGCAACCTGTACTTGCGACGCCTCATTCTGGTTGCGGCGAAGTATAATCCCGCTACCTGACCTGCCGGAAAAACCGGCTTTACAACAGAAGTAAGCAGGAGATCCGCATTGCTACTTAGTGACAGGGTCGCGATCGTTACCGGCGGTGCAACCGGAATTGGCAGGGCTATTGGCCTGAAAATGGCTGAACAAGGAGCGAATATCCTTGTATCAGACATCAACAACGATGCCGCGGAGCGTACTGCTGAAGAGATGCGTTCGCTCGGAGTAAAGGCAGAGGTCCAGGTCACCAATGTCACGGAAAGTGCCGCTACCGAAGCAATGGCCGCTGCTGCACTGAAGCACTTTGGCAGGATCGATATTCTCGTCAACAACGCCGGTGTCGCAGGCGCACCCGGTTGGTATACACGCCCGGCTTCTACCGAAGAAGACTGGAAGTTCACCAACCGTGTGAACGTCATCGGATCCGTCAACGCTGCAAACGCAGTGACTCCGTATATGCGAAAAGCCCGTTACGGCAAAATCCTCAACCTGGCTTCGATAGCTGGCCGGGAAGGGCGCCCGTCACTACCGCACTATTCCGCCAGCAAGTCCGCAATCATCAGCTACACCCAGTCACTCGCCGGCGAGCTGGCACCGGACAACATCAACGTGAACGCAATCTGTCCCGGCCTCCTGTGGACGCCGATGTGGGAGCAGGTTGGCGGACGCTACGCCCAGAACGACCCCCAATACGCCGGTCTGCCGCCGCGGGAAGTATTTGAAAAAATGATCGCCGCCCGCATACCTATGCAGCAAGAGCAGACACCGGAGGACATCGGTGATGCTGCGGTGTTCCTGTGTTCAGACTATGCGACGAATGTCACCGGCCAGGCGCTCAACGTCGACGGTGGATTCTTTATGCGTTAACGCGCCCCAGCGACTCCAATCAACTGAGCGAATTCGGAAATACTTCAAAGATATGACAGACGAACGTAACTACATAAACCTGGGTGGCAAGGTTGCCGTTGTGACCGGCGCAGGGACAGGAATCGGTGTTGGCATTGCAGAGCGGCTTGCAAGGGCGGGAGCGGATGTTGTCATCGCAGATATTGACCAGACAGCCGCTTCCAAGACAGCGGAAGGTATCAAAGCACTCGGAGTACGCTCGGAAGCGCTATCCGTAGATGTACGTGACCAATCATCTACCGATGCAATGATCAGCAGCGTGATTTCGAACTTCGGCAAGGTAGACATCCTT
>JAURLM010000027.1 GCA_030831265.1 Chloroflexota bacterium | reverse complement strand
TCTCTGCAGGCTGACGCTCGCCCGGAGGTGCTTTCGTGGAGGTTCAAGCCTGAGACCGGCGGCGGGACGGTCTACGAGATCATCCACGTGTTCGACATGGCGCGCTTCTTTGGTGGCGAAGTCGCCCGAATTACCGCAATCCTGGATACAGCCGAACCACACCGGTCGTTCAGTGATGTTCCATCGGGCATGGATGTCAAAGTGCCCGACTCATCCGCGTTCCTACTTGAGTTCAAAAATGGCGGCTACGCTGTAATTCACACCAGTTTTGTCACCCGTAGCATTGACGCAGACGGCGGCACACACGCCCACATGGAGCTAACCGGCTCAAAGGGTCGCATAGAGTCAGATGGCCGCTACGGAATCAAGGGTTTCTCAGGAGCTGGTCGCGGCCAACTGGCCCAGCTTGACCCCGGCCCTGCATACCCGCAACCGTACGAGCGGTTCGTAAACGCCTGCCTGGCCGGTGACCAGTCGCTCGTGGAGACAAGCTTCTACGACGGAATGAAGGCCGCAGAACTACTGGATGCTGCCTACAAGGCATGGGAAACCAAGTCCTGGGTAGACCTGCCGAACTAGATACACCGAAAACTACCCGCATGTTGACCAACACCAAAGGAGGAGTCCGATTCCACTCGAATATGTGAAGCTGGGGCGTACCGGAGCGAAGGTTTCGAACATCTGCATCGGCACCGATAACTATGGCAACGAGTTTGGGTGTGATGAGAAGACTGCTCACTCGATACTGGATCGTGCCCTTGATTACGGAATCAACTTCGTCGATACGGCGGACTCATACTCCGACGGCAATTCAGAAACCATCATCGGCAATTACTTCAAGAAGAACGGCCGCCGGGACGATGTTGTTCTCGCCACCAAGTTCCGTTCACGGGTTGGAGCCGGTGTAAACGACCTCGGGGCATCCAGATACCACATCGTTCGCGCGGTTGAGGCATCACTGCGCCGACTCCAGACAGACCGTATCGATCTCTACTACTGCCACTCGTGGGACGATGAAACATCCGTCGAAGAAACGCTACGGGCGCTGGATGACCTCGTCAGACAGGGAAAAATAGTCTACGCAGGTTGTTCCAATTTCCCTGCCTGGTTGATGACAAAGGCCCTCTGGGTAGCAGACGTTCGCAACACCTACCGCTTTGAAGCCGTGCAGAGTGTGTTCAACATCCTGCAACCGGGCCTTGGCATGGAAGTAATTCCACAGGCCCAGGCGCACAACGTGGCGGTTATGCCATATTCGCCGCTTGCCAGCGGAATGCTCACCGGCAAGCACCCGCGCTCCGGCCCGGTGCAGGACTCAAAGTTCGGCGCTCGGGATGACGCACGTGGCGGATCACTTAAGAACCGCTACTGGAACGACCAGAAGCTCGACACTGTTGACCGCCTGAAGCAGGTTGCGGACAAGTACGGTCAACCACTCATCCGACTGGCACTGCAATGGGTGTCAGACTTCCCCGGTGTCACCGCACCAATTTTCGGTTCACGCAGACTCGATCAGATTGACGGCATCATCCATGCCCATTCTGAAAGCGCTCCGGCAGAGGCAATGGCAGAGGTGATGAGCATCGCCGAAGAGTTTGCTGCCTCGACACCGATGGTCTATCCACCGCAGTCAGGCGGCGCCTTCGGGAGAGAGATCAAGCAGCGAGCTTGAACATTCAGACACCGATCGGTAAGCCGGAAGCAAATCAACGGACAAAAAAATGAAACACGTAAATCTCGGCGGAACCGGACTAAAAGTGTCCGAATACTGCATTGGTGCAGACAACTTTGGTTACCAGACGGACGCAGCGGACGGCATACGCATCATGGAACGAGCGTTCGACGCTGGCGTGAACTTCATCGATACGGCGAACTCCTACGGCCCGCCTGACAAGAAGGGAATCTCAGAGGAGATCGTCGGCAGGTTCATCAAGAGCCGACGCTCGCAGGTTGTGCTGGCAACGAAGGGAAAGAGTCGCATTGGCGATGGCCCGAACGACGAAGGTGTCAACCGTAAATATGTGATGCAGGCAATCGACGACTCACTGAGGCGGCTCGGAACGGACTACATCGACCTGTACCAGATCCATTCACCAGACCCCACGACTCCGATTGCAGAAACTGTCGATGCCTACAACGATGTCGTGCGGGCAGGGAAAGCACGCTACATCGGCGTGTCGAATTTCTCCGGATATGAATTGACCGAGGCACTGTGGCAGCAGGACAAGCACAACCTGGCACGCTTCGTAAGCGCACAGCCTCGGTACAACCTGCTTTACCGAGAGCCTGAACGCGAGTTGTTCGAGGTCTGCGCTGACCAGGGCGTTGGTGTGATGGCTTATAGCCCACAGGCGGGCGGATTCCTGCTTGGCAAGCACCGGAACTTCGAGGCACAGACAGGAACCCGATTTGCGCAGGACTTCAGGGCTGCGAATTTTTATCGCTTGACGTACTGGAACCAACAGACCTTCAAGGCGATGGAACAGTTCATGGCTGTAACGGAGAAGTACGGTATCTCACCAAACGCCCTGGCGTTGCGCTGGGTCATCTCCAACCCGGTTTTGACGTCATGCATCGTGGGAGCACGAACTCTCGAACAGCTTGATCAGAACCTGGCTGCGTGGGAATCGGACGTGCCCGAGGAAGCACTGGATGAAGCGACGGCCATAGGAGACTGGTTGTGGGACACCGCTCCGTGGAAGCCGCAGATGCAAGTGAACCAGGGGCGATCACCGTTCCCCGGCGTGAACAAGTCGTT
>JAURLM010000291.1 GCA_030831265.1 Chloroflexota bacterium | reverse complement strand
TGTGACCGTGCTGGTTAAGCCCTTCGATTTGGCACGATCCGGAGACATGATTACGTTATCCGGGTCTACGCCATCAACCTCTTTCAGGTACTTGCGGACAGCGGCGCGGCGCTCTGATCCCTCCCACCAGTCAAGGTTCTCGCCGAGCGTCTGGCCGGTAGCGGTCAGGACACCGGTGTTCAGCAGCCCGAGTCTGCGAAGGTGCAGCATGACTTCAGGCACGCCTCCTGCTGCGTAAAGCTGAGCTGTGGGGTGGCCGACAGGCCCGTTCGGGAGTACGTCAACCAGTCTCGGAACCCTGCGGTTGATCTGGTTCCAATCTTCGACACCCATGCGTTTGCGGCCCGCTGCGTGGGCGATAGCCGGGGTGTGCAGGAGCAGGTTAGTGGAGCCTCCGCACGCTGCGTGGACGACCATTGCGTTCTGAAATGCTTCGTCGGTCAGGATGTCTGATGACGTGATACCGCGCTTTTCCATCGCCACCAGCGCTCGTGCCGTTCGTACTGCGATGTCGTGCCATGCAGGTGTCCCGGATGGGGAGAGCGCTCCGTGAGTGATGGCCAGGCCGAGCGCCTCGGACACGACCTGGGATGTGCCAGCGGTACCCAGGAACTGGCAACCTCCGCCGGTAGAGGCACAGGCGCGACAGCCTACGTCCTGTGCGTATTCGAGTGTCACTTCACCCTGTGCAAAGCGTGCGCCAATTGACTGGATCTGACCTGCGTCTTCACCACGGTTGGGTGCAAGTGTTACACCACCGGGGACAATTGCCACCGGCCGGTCTCGGAGTCCTGCGAGAGCCATCATCATGGCTGGCAGTCCCTTGTCACAAGAGGCGATGCCGAGGACGCCGCGGGCGGTTGGTAGTGATCGAGCCTGTCGGCGGAAAACCTGCGCTGCATCGTTGCGGTAAGGCAGGCTATCCAGCATGCCAGTCGTTCCTTGCGTTCGGCCGTCGCATGGGTCGGAACAGAAGACCGCAAATGGGACAGATTTCAGGTTCCGCAACTCTTTTGCCGCTGATTTGACCAGAGAAGCAAGTTCGAAGTGGCCGGTGTGGAGGCCAAGTGCTACCGGGTCACCGTTCTCCTCTCGGACGCCGCCTGCGGTAGAAAGGATGATGAACTGCTTGCGCAGTAGTTCCGATGGCGTCCAGCCCATGCCGGCATTCTGGCTCATACCGAAATGGTTTCCGCTGGGTTCTTCAATCAGGAACTCGGGAGTGAATGGCACGCTGCCGCCGGGGCCGTCTGCGTGAGTTCTGATCTCCCAGTTGGCAGCACCGGGTGCTGAACCCAGTACATCTGCTGTGGTTACTTCGTTCGTGTCGTGGCCGGGGTACGAGCGCGTTGTCATTACCTGCTCCGTAGTTGGTCAGAGGTTGTGAATGCCGAGTATACGGGCGCAGACAGGACTTTCGCAGAGACAAACGTAGGATCGAGTGAAACCGGCCTCAACGCTTGTGGTTCAGTCCCCGGTCTAGGATAAATGCCGCGTTTATCAGCGAAAGGTGTGTGAACGCTTGCGGGAAGTTGCCCAGGAGCTCGCCAGTGCGTCCGGTTTCTTCTGCGTAAAGCCCCAGTGGAGAGGCGTAACCCAGCATTCGCTCGAACAAGAATCTTGCATCATCAAGCCGTCCCATGCGTGTGAGTGCTTCAACCAGCCAGAATGTGCACATGGTGAATGTGCCTTCAGTACCTGGAAGTCCATCCGGTGACTTCGAATGGTCGTAGCGATACACAAGGCTGTCATGAGCCAGTCGCTGTTCGATCTGGGCCACGGTAGACATCATGCGAGGGTCACGCGGTGAGAGTGCTCCGATGTTCAACAATTGAAGCAATGATGCGTCCAGCACATCTGAACCGTAGCTTTGAACGAACGACTGCAGTTCGTGGCTCCAGCCCTTCTCCATGATCTCCAGAAGAATCTCGTCACGTGCCGTGATCCAAAGCTCACGAGACGCGGGTAATGAACGCTCGTCCGCGAGTTTGAGACCTTTCGCCAGCGCATTCCACGCCATCAGCTTTGAATGCACGAACTGCCGCCTACCGCCGCGGACCTCCCAGATGCCTTCATCTGGAGTTCTCCAGTTTTTGGCTACCCAGTCTAGGATGGTGATGAGTGACCGCCACAGGTCAAATGAGATCGGGTATGCGTGTCGGTTGTAGACGAACACGGCTTCGAGCAGTTCGCCATACATGTCCAATTGGAGCTGTTTGTACGCTCCGTTGCCCACGCGGACGGGCTTGGAGCCACGATATCCATCAAGATGGTTCAGTTCAATTTCCGGTAGCTCTTTTTCGCCGCTGATGCCGTACATAATCTGTAAGGGGTGCTCGGCATTTGTCGTGTCACGACAGCGGTCACCGAGCCAGCGCATGAACATTCGGGCTTCTTCTACGTAGCCCATTCGCATGAATGCCTGAAGCGTGAGGGCTGAATCCCTGATCCAGCAGTAGCGATAGTCCCAGTTGCGGGTTCCACCGATCTGTTCCGGTAGAGACGTCGTTGGTGCTGCGATGATTGCTCCGGTGGGGCTGTACGTAAGCAGCTTGAGCGTCAACAGGGAGCGAATGACGTCCTCACGCCATCGTCCATCGTAAGTGCAACGTGAGACCCAGTCCCGCCAGAACGATACTGTGTCGTGGAATAACTCTTCGCCTTGCGCTGCCGATAGCATCTTGGGCCGTGCGTTATCCCGTGTGAGGAGCTCCAGGCTGAATGTCATAGCCTGGCCCATCCCCAGCGTGAACTCTGCGACGACACCACCGCCCTGTATCGAGTATTCGCACGGTAGTGAAAGACTGAGAAGCTCTCCGGTCTCCGCTCTGAATATCACTCCAGAATCGCTCATCTCAACCGTATGACTGGTAGCTCCAAGGTTGAAGCGGGGTCGGCATTCGAGGCGGATTTTCGTTTCGCCCATAACCCCTTGCACATAACGGATTAACCGCACTTCATTCCCAGCAGCACCAGAAGGTCTTCGATGCGTACCAGTTCCATCGCCGTTTTCACTGATGGGCATGAAATCAGTTATTTGGGCAACCGATTCTTGTCCTCCGAAACGCGTTGTGAGGACATTTGTTTCAGGGAAATACATCTGACGACGGTCTGTAGCGTTCGGGGCTGTAATGCTGAATGAGCCGCCTTTTTCATCATCAAGGATTGCGGAAAATATCGCCGGTGAGTCGAACCGTGGAAGGCATAGCCAGTCTATGGCCCCGTCTCTTCCAACGAGTGCCGCTGAATGCATGTTGCCGATTAGGCCGTACTCTTCGAGACGCTTGTAACTCATACAGACAATGGTTCCTGTTCCGGGCGTTAGTGGTCAACTCACTTACTGCCATTACACATAGGTGCAAACTAGGAGTGTAAAGATTCTCAGTGTTGTCCGGTGGGCGTTCAGCCGGGTGTGGACACGTCCATCCGCATATCAACGCGTATGCTAGTCTCAACTCGAAGCCCGGAGTTTGTCGGCCAGTCTAGACCTGCTGGCCAATCGAAGTATTTCGTTGTCGGTCCGGAGTCAAAACCAGTGCCAAGAGTAATTCTCGTCTCAAACCGGTTACCCGTGACCATAAGTCGTGGCCGGGGCAATACCCAGACGCTCAACATGTCCGCTGGTGGCCTGGTGACTGGTCTTTCGCCGTTACATTCGAAGAGCGACGGGATCTGGATCGGGCATCCTGGTGAGGCTCCCAATGATGATATTCGGCGACAACTTCAAGAACGCCGACTTGTCCCGGTAGATGTTCCAGCGCGCGAGTACCACGCTTTTTACGAGGGGTATTCGAACGGTGCTGTCTGGCCGTTGTTCCATTATTTCGTTGAACGGTGCGAGTTTGACCCGGCACAGTTTGAAGCCTACCGCAAGGTCAACGAGAGATTTGCAGACAAGGTCGCAGAAGTAGCCGAACCCGGTGACCTAATCTGGGTTCATGACTACCAGTTGATGTTGCTACCAGAGTTGCTCCGCCAACGAATTCCGGATGCGCGGATCGGCTTCTTCCTTCACATCCCGTTCCCGTCGTCAGAGACGTTCAGGGTGCTCCCGCAAAGATC
The DNA here is from genome assembly GCA_030831265.1 of Chloroflexota bacterium. Classification (GTDB taxonomy): domain Bacteria; phylum Chloroflexota; class Dehalococcoidia; order Lucifugimonadales; family Lucifugimonadaceae; genus JAJCYX01. The sequence continues at coordinate 992 of JAURLM010000291.1, read as the reverse complement.
GCGAATCCTGCGCGGACTGCTCGGTGCTGATTTGATCGGCGTTCACACCTACGAATACGCTGACAACCTTCAGCGTAGTTTCCGGAGGTTGCTGGGGCTGGAAAGCTCTGGTGGCACAGTGTTGTATTCAGGTCGGACTGTCAGGATACAGACGCATCCTATCGGGATTGATGTTGATGAATTGCGGGAAGCCGCTTTCTCTGCGAAAGCAGAGAGATACTTGCTGGATCTGAAGCGACGTATTGGAGAACGGCAAGTTGTGCTTGGGGTAGACCGGCTGGACTACACCAAAGGATTGCCGCTGAAACTGGAAGCGTGGCGAAAGCTGCTGGAACGATCTCCACGGTGGCGTCGAAACGCCGTGCTAATACAGATAGCCGTTCCTTCGCGAGAGAACATCGAAAGTTACTCGCAGCAAAAGAGCCATGTTGAGCAGTTGGTGGGTGAAATCAACGGGTTGTACGGGTCACCCGGGCGAATTCCGATTCACTACATGTATCAGTCTGTGCCGAGGGAGGAACTCGGCGCCCTTTACCGTCTTGCGGACATGGCGTTTGTCTCTCCCGTGCGAGATGGACTGAATCTTGTCGCCAAGGAATATGTGGCGTGTCGTGATGATGGTGGTGGTGTGCTGGCGCTCAGTGAGTTCGCGGGTGCAGCGTCAGAGCTTGGTGAATCGCTACGGATAAACCCATGGGACATCGAAGGAACCGCGTCACAGATAGAGCGCGGCCTGGAGATGGACTTTGGTGAGCGGCAAGAGCGCATGCGGCCGATGTACCAGCGGGTGAGCCTTAACGATGTTCACCGCTGGGTGGAACGGTTTATGGACTCCTTAACTCAGCCGAAAGTCCAGGAAATGGGGGTCCCGCCTCAACTCCAGTCCCCCGTACTGGCTGAGACTATCGGGCCTCACCTTGCCCGCGCGAAGAATGCACTCTTCATGCTGGACTACGATGGGTCGATGCGGGAATTCACAGAACGGTACGAAG
>JAURLM010000290.1 GCA_030831265.1 Chloroflexota bacterium | reverse complement strand
GTTCGCCGCGTGCTCCGGTCTCAATGACCATCGGCACTATTGATTGAGGAACCTGGGGTGACCAGAGTTCGCTTCCTGGCAGTTGACTTGTCATCCGTTCAGTACCACCCATCTGTGAAGTTATGCCGGGATTAAACAATGGGCTTCACTCTTTCTGTGCTTGCTTGTGTTCGACTACTATTCGTTGGAGGCTTCAACTACGTCCGGTTCATCTGATTCTGCCTTAACAGAGTCATCAGAGTCTTCTGCCGCATCAACCTGCTTCTTACGCTTGCTCGTGGCCTTCTTAGTGGCCGACTTCGCAGTGTCGTCTTTCGTCTGTGCAATCTCCAGCGCCCTATCAACGGCTTTCCGTCGCTTCAGCACTGCGGCTACAGACTGCCTTGCTTCGTCAGAGCTGTAATCGGTTTGTTCGTGGTCATGCCCAGCGTGCTCGGCATTCAACGATTCAATCTCAGCATCAATTTCAGCATCTGTTGGCTCAAGAGCCTCAGATTCAGCGAGCTTGTCCATCACGAGAGTTCTCTTGACTCTTCGCTCTGCAGTCTGCGTCGCGTTCGCTACCAGTTCATCAGCGGACTGACCGGTCTGGGCCAGGTACTGATCAAACGAGATGTTGTAACGGGCCAGCGCCTGTTCCTGCTCTCGAAGTATGTGCTCCGCCTCGTGCTCAAGCATGATCGGAGACAGTTCGAAGGTAGAGCGTTCGACCAGCTCGTCAACAACTTTCTCTTCGAGTGATTCTCTCAGAGCCTGGGTAGCTCTCGCTTCGAGATTTTCGCGAATGCGGATGCGCAGGTCTGCAACCGTATTAATCCCTTCACCCAGTCCTTTCACCAACTCATCTGTCAGTTCGGGTAAGCTTTTCTCACGGACACTGGCGACAGTGACCTCAAATTCCGCTGTTTTTCCGGCCAGTTCGGCACGAGAAAAGTCTTCCGGAACCTCAATTGAGAAGCTCTTGGATTCACCGGGTTTGATGCCTACGAGTGCGGCAGAAAATCCGGGAACCGGGTTCGGGTTGTCAGCGTCCGCCAGGTATTCGGCGTCCGTCTGATCCATAAATGTGTTGTCGTCGGCAGTCCCGCGGGAAGTGAAGGTGATCAGGTCACCGGCCTTGACGGGACGATCAACGTCATTCCAGCTTGCGTTCGCTTCAGTTAATCGCTGGACAGATTCTTCAACCTGCTCGTCCGTTACCTGTTCTATTTCGTCATCGAAGCGGATCGAGGCATATTCACCGAGAGTGGCGACAGGTGGCAGCGGGATCGTTGCGTCAATCTTGACGACGGGATCACGCTCAACAACAGACACGCGCGGCGTGGCGGATGCCTTCAGGCCTTCCTGCTCAACAGCGGCACTAACCGCTGCCGGGATCAAGGATTCAAGCGCTTCTTCCAGCAAGTATTCCTTGCCAACGAAGCTTTCGACGACTCGCCGTGGAGCCTTTCCTTTTCTGAAACCGGGAACATTCACCCGGGCGGCAACGCGCTGGTGGGCGCGTCCCATGTGCTGTTCCACCAGTGCAGAGTCCACCTCTATATGGAGGACCGTCTGCCGGTCATTCGTTTCCCCTTGCGTAACCTTCAAGCAAATCACTCCAAACTGAACTGAATAACCGGTATTTTCTCGTCCCTGCAAGAAACCCTCGGTAATTTGAGGATGTTTCTCATTCTAGCTCACGGGAATCCCGCTGAGGCCTTTCTGGCACACCTTGGGCTTCATCTACGCGACCCTCATGGCTACTCATCATCCGTAATAACCGCAATGTGCAGTTCAGCGAGCTGCTCATCACTGATCTTTGAGGGTGCCTCAAACATTGGGTCCGACGCCGATTGCGTCTTCGGAAATGCAATGACCTCACGGATGGATGACTCGCCGGCTATCAAGGCGACCAGTCGGTCCAGCCCAAGGCCCATACCGCCGTGAGGGGGTGCACCATACTGGAACGCTCGTAGCAGATGCCCGAAGCGGTCTGCCACCTGTTCCTCTGTGTACCCGATGACCCCGAATATCCTGCGCTGCAGTTCCGGGTTATGGATACGGATGCTTCCACTACCAAGCTCCCAGCCATTGCAAACCAGGTCGAACAGGTCTGCATGTACCGCTCCCGGATCAGACTCCAGAATGTCGATATGCTCGGTTTTAGGTGCGGAGAATACGTGGTGTGCAGGGGTCCAGTGCTTGGAGTCCCCGTCCCACTCAAACAACGGGAAGTCTGTCACCCATGCGAATGAGAATTCATTCGGGTCTGCTATCTCAAGCCGACGCCCCATCTCCAGCCGCAGTTCACTCAGTACACGGTTCACCATCTTTTCAGCACCAGCAACCATCAGGATCAGGTCACCGGGCTTCGCACCGGTCTGCCGTGCGATGTCCCTAATGATGTCGACCGACATGAACTTGTTCAGAGGGCCACGGGCCTGCTCTTCCGTCATTGTCTCGATCGACTCAGCAGACTCATCAATAGCGATGAACACAAGACCCTGCGCACCATGCCGCTTGGCAATATCAATCAACTCATCCGTCTGGCGTCGGCCGTAGCCTGCGCAACCCGGAACGGCTATTCCTCTTATCGAACCACCGTCCGCTGCGATTGACTGGAAGACCCGGGCCTCGGAACGAGCAGCAGCTTCGGTTAGCGTCGCCAGTTCCATGCCGAGGCGCATGTCAGGCTTGTCTGTACCGAAGCGTGTCATTGCCTCTTCGTATGAGAGCCGCGTGAACGGAGCCGGGACTTTCACCTCTGGCCGGACTTCACGCATGATCCGCGCGTAGAGATGTTCAACGACGTCTGTCACGTCCTTCTGGTGGACGAAACTCATCTCAAGATCCAGTTGTGTGTGCTCCGGTTGTCGGTCTGCGCGGAGGTCTTCATCACGGAAGCAGCGAGCGATCTGGAAATAGCGCTCTATCCCGGAAACCATGAGAATCTGTTTCAGCTGCTGAGGTGACTGCGGCAGAGCGTAGAACTCACCCGGATGCACCCGGCTTGGAACCACGTAATCCCGCGCACCTTCCGGGGTGCTCTTGATGAGGATTGGCGTCTCTACCTGCGTGAAACCTTTGTCGGTCAATTCATCCCACATGATGCGCGTAACGTTGTGCCGCATCTTGAGCAGATCCTGCATCTTCTGACGCCGCAGGTCGATGTACCGGTACTGCAACCTCATGTCTTCAGACACATTGATGTGTTCATCAACTTCGAACGGAGGTGTCAGTGACTGGTTGAGCACGGTAAGTTCACTGGCGACCAGTTCAATTTCACCGGTGGCGAGGTTAGGGTTCTCTGCGCCCTGGATTCGCCGGGCAACCTTGCCGGTGACCTTGACAACCCATTCAGAACGAAGGGATTCAGCAAGATGGTGGGCGTCGCTGGAGACCTCCGGGTTAAAAACTACTTGCAGCAGACCGGTTCGGTCTCGCAAGTCGATGAATATCAGGTTCCCGTGGTCACGCCGCCTGTGTACCCAACCGGCAACGGTTATTTCTTTACCAGCGTCGGCATCAGCCCGGCGCGGTTGCCCGCAATCTGTGTCTTTATGCAACTGAGCGTTCCTGTTCGGAGTGTTTACGTGAAATAGATGAAGAGGCGGGGTTACCGCTCAGTATTGCGATAATCGGCTATGCGCCACAGCAGTCCTGTAGCAAGTGCTGCCAGCATCAACTTGATGACATCACCCGGAATGAACGGGTACATACCGGCGCTGAACAGTTCGCCTTCTTTAGGCCAGCCAAAATCGAAAGCTGCAAGCCAGATCAGACCGGGCCCGTATACGAGTAAAGCAGAAACAAGCATAGGCCACAGCGAGCGGCCACGATTCCAGCCCCGTTGACTGAGGTAGCCCACGACGCCCGTCGCCAGGATAAATCCAAGGAGGTAGCCACCGGTAACACCTTGTGCCACATACTCCCAGCCACTATGGCCACCCTGGAAAACAGGGACACCTGACATCCCAATCAGGTAGTACACAACAGCAGAAAGAAGACCCCAGCGCCAGCCAAGCACCCCGCCCGTCAACAGCACACCGAAAGTCTGGAACGTGATCGGCACCGGGTTATCAGGAAGATAGAAACGAGCCTGTGCCAGCCCGGCTGTCAGAGCAACAAATAACATGGCGGCCGCTACACGGTGCCAGACCTGCGCCCGCGGGAACAGCGAATCGAAAAGTGACGGGCCTCTTTCATCGAGGAACGAGAAGATACGCCCGGCACCAAAGGTCTGCTCACTGTGAGAAATGACGCGGGACTGCAACCTTAACCTCCTGGTGGAAGATGTAAATCCACATGAAATGCGCCCTGGCTAATGCCAGAGCGCGAAATTTCGCCAGAAAAGGTTATCACTGCGCCCGGTTCCAGGACTGACTTTTCAGACCACGAACACGCGGGAACACGAGCGCAGTTGAGAATTCTGTTTATTAAACCGGAATACCGTACTCTCGCTTGGTAACAGCGAGGTTCACGAAGGTCTCAGTTCGGCGAACGCCCTGGATGCCACCAATCTTCTCTCGCAAGAAGACACCAAGCTCCTCCGCGCTGGGCAATGTCGCCCAGGCAAATACGTCATAGGTTCCCGTCGTTACAGCCACCCAGCGGGTGTGCTGCAGCTTGGACAATTTTTCGGCGACGGCGTCTACCTGGTCCGGGTCAACCTGTACGCCAATAATGGCTTCAGAGTTGTATCCGAGTTTGATCGGATCCGGCAGAGCCACGACATTGATGATCCCTTCCTGGATCAGACGCTTCAGGCGGCGACGAACAGTGCCTTCACTCACCCCAACGTCACGCGCTATACGTGCGTTAGAAGCGCGGCCATTCGACTCAAGAAGCGAAATAATTTTGCGATCCAGGGCGTCCATCAATTTTCAAGCCTCCATATCGGGCTAAATAGCGTTACCATGAAAACTGAACATGGCGGGAGTGATAGTTGTAGCGAAAACTGATTTTCGGCGCACCGTGCCCTACGCCTACACCACAACGTGCACAGCACTTCATAATACGCCGATAACACCCCATGTAAACTCAGACTCTATGAGGAATTCGTATTTTTCCTACCCGGAGTCTCAACCACATCTTTCGGCAGCATCCGTATTCCACTAGAATTAGGAATCTAAACCTGCCCACTGAACGCGACGGGATGTCAGAATGACGCAAAAGCGTCAGACAGTCGTGGAAGCCTGGAGGACCGCATGGTCGCAGAACAGCAGTCAGTTATTGAGTTCACCGAGGCCGCAACGGCCAAGCTCGTTGAGGTCCTGAAAGAACAGGACGCCGTTGATTCATATCTCCGAATCGCTGTAACGCAGAACGCAAACGGCGGTATCGAGTACGTGTTTGGCCTTGAGGACGAAGCTGGCGAAACCGATTCTGTCATCAACTCCGGCGCTATCAAGGCGCTTGTCGACTCTGACAGCAGCCCGCTACTGTCCGGATCAAGCATCGACTATGTCGAAGGCTTCGAGCGATCCGGCTTCGTTATCTCAAACCCTAACTTCCAGGGTGGCGGTTGCGCCTGCGGCGGCGGTGGGTGCGGCTGCGGAGGATAACCTCGGCAGGCCGATATAGTTCTCATTGAATTCGCACGAACCCCCCTTGCAGACGCAAGGGGGGTTCGTATAATCCGGAATTGGCCGAACAAATACGCCCCACACCATCATGGCCGCGCACGGGGCAAAGCGCGTGGCACTCAGGAGTTCCAGGGTAATGACCTACATCATCGCTAAGGCCTGCGTAGACGTATTGGACGGTGCTTGCGTAGACGTGTGCCCGGTAGACTGCATCTACTCCAAGCCGGGTGACAACCAGCTGCACATCAACCCGGAAGAGTGCATTGACTGCGCAGCCTGCGAGCCGGTATGCCCGGTCAACGCAATCTACCCGGAAGACCAGGTCCCGGATGATCAGAAGGAATTCATCAAGATCAACTACGACTACGACTACGACAGTTCAGAGCCCGGCCTGAACAAGTAGCGCATAAGTTTCGCAATGAAAACGCCCCGGTGAATTTCACCGGGGCGTTTTGCTATCGTCTACGAACGAAGTTCTACATTACCCGAGTGCTTCAAGCACTTCCGTAATTGGCATCCGGATGGTCGTAAAGATCGGCGTCTCAGACAGCGTGTACTGAGCCGCCTCAACATCGCGAAGATCCATCACCAGGGACACGAAGTCGGAAGGGTCGTCCATCTCGAACCCCACTACAAACTCCGGGTCATCCAGGCCAAACGCATAGGTGGTATTTATCTTGACCATCGGGTAGTTATGACCCACTCGGAAGTGGTCATTCATTATCTTCTGGCGCTCTTCCATGGACTTTCCGTACCATGCGCGCGTCTTAACCATGGGGTAAATAACAAAGTAGCGGTAGTCGTCCTTCAGTTCAGGAGCCCCGCCGCCGTGCTTGTAACGAGTCTTGCGACGAACCGAGAGGAACGAATAAGGCTGCTCAAGGTATGCCGCCATGTGGGTGCTGTTAAGACGACTGGCTGAACTGTGAAATGTCTCAATGCTGGCAGCAGCCTGGACAATCATCATGTCAACGTCAGCCCGTGTGCCTACGGTCGAATATGTATTGGTCTTACCATCAGATGCTAGCTCTTCGACCACAGAAGCAAATTCTTCTCGTGACTTCTTGCGCTCTTCAGCAGGCAGTTTCCGCCAGGAACGGTCAAGTTTGAAAAAGCTGAACTTAACGAAATCGTCGTATTCAATATCAGGCATAGCACCCCTGAGTCCTGTACCACGGTCTTGATCGATGCGAACGTGTTTAGTGTAAAGGCGAATGAAGGCAAACTGCGTGCAGCTTAGATGCACGAGTGGCCGGATTACGGAGAAAATCCAAATGCCGAAGGTTGATGAGCCGAATAACAAGTGGAAGAACGAGATCGAAGAGATTCTCGAACACGATGAACGACGCAAGCCGGACCTTGTTCGCATTTCTCGTCCGGTTCCGCCTCGCAAAGTCAGGACAGGGACGCCTGCGTGGTATCCCACTCCGGAAAAACTCATCGTCGGCGGAATGCTGCTGCTAATTGCAGGTGTTGCCGTGCGGAGGTTCGTCCTCCCACTGACAATCATCGGATTCGCACTATCCGGGATCGGATATTACCTGCTTATCAGGCGGAACCGACGAGCCTCAGCGGGTTACGGCACAGGGAGGTCCAACAGCCAGCAGACCAAGTTCTGGCGTGGCAAACCGGTTGACTCGAAACGTCCACCGGTCAAGCGCCGGGACGGGAACATTCTTGAGTTCCCTGGCAGTCCGCGCAAAAAGACCCGCCGTTGGTTTGGCAAAAAACCATAGTGGTCATACGCACCGGAGTTGCGGCAAGACATAAAGTCCGCAAAGATTAACCTGGCGATGCGCTGACACACTCTTGAAACCGCCGGAGGTTTTCTTTGCCACGCGACACGGCTCTCGACGGTATCCATTTCATGCTTCCAACACCGTTCACGGCAGACGGTGAGGTCAACCCCGGGCCATTCCATAGACTCGTAGATTGCGCCGTATCCTCCGGCTGCACTGGCGTTGTCACACTGGGCGTCATGGGAGAGTCACACCGATTGTCAGATGCCGAGCGGAGCCTGGTGATGAACGCGGTCATCAAGGCTGCCGACGGCCGACTCAAGGTCGTAGTCGGGATATCGTCGCAGAGCGGCAGGGACGTGGCGGAGCGCGCACGGGAAGCATCAGCAGCCGGAGCGAGCGCTGTTATGGCATCCCCGCCCCGAATGGCGAAACCCAACGATGCCGCGGTCAAGGCTTACTACTCCGCTATACAGGACGCAGTTGACACCCCGATAGTGGTGCAGGATCTACCAGAACAGACGGGCGTGCACATGTCCCCGGAGTTCATCGCCAATCTGAACACAGATTTGCCATCTGCCCGGTATCTCAAGCTGGAAGACCCGCCTACTCCGCAGAAAGTGACCCGTGTTGTCGCAGCCACTGGAGGGAACATGTCGGTGTTCGGTGGCCTTGGCGGTGCATTCCTGTTTGAAGAGTTGCGGCGCGGTGGCGCAGGCACGATGACCGGGTTTGCATACCCGGAAGTGCTGGTTGCCGTTTACCGAAAGATGCAATCAGGTGACAAAGAAGGTGCTCGTGAGGTCTTCTACAAGTGGATTCCGCTGATAAGGTACGAAAACTCGGCAGGAATCGGGCTTAGCATACGGAAACACCTGATGACGAAGCGCGGGCTGCTTGATGAGCCGCACGTCCGACCACCTACTCCTGCAGTCGGGCAAGATACGGTGGAAGAATTGGATGATCTGCTCGCATCAATGAATCTTGATGTCAGCAATCTTTGATAATGCGCCCGGTTACCGACAATGACCGCCAGAAACCCATACGGGCAACTTTCAGCGCAACGTAGAACCGGATATCTAATAACAAGATGTCAACCGATCAGCAAACAGGTCAGGAACCGTCGTCCACATTCTGCTCCCACTGCGGGACGCAGAATGATTCCGACGCGTACTCCTGTGAGCGATGCGGTGAACTCATCTACCAGCCAGACCCCAACAGACCTCCCCCACTTGGGCTGATCGAATGCTCCAGGTGCCTCGCATCAAACGAAGTGCGGGCGTCTTACTGCGTGAAGTGCGGACAGTCACTGGCGGACTCCGCTCGTATCACGGTTATCGGTGCCGACACCTCCCGACGCGCTCCGCGCAGTCAGCCGGGCGGGATACGGATCAGTTCCAGAGGGCGAGAAACTCCTCCCCAGCGTAGCCCCGGCCGAGCCGAAGCCGACCGACAATCGCAACGGCGGGAGCGGAATCCGCAGCAACAGAAGCCTGACCGGCGTGACGGTGCGCGTGCGAAAGCAGAGAAGTTGAAGCAACAAGAGCTGGAGGATTCTCGTCGAGAGAACGATTCGGGTACAAAATCAGCCAAGCTCCCTCCATCAGCCCGGGGTTGGAACACTGCGGCATTTCTTATTGGCCCTGTATGGGGCCCAGCCAACGGCGTCTGGCTCGGGATCTTAGGGCTTGTCTTCCTCGCAATTCCAGAAAGTGTGCTGGAGATCGGGTGGCGGCTGTCCCTGTATCTGGCTTACGGCGTATTTCTAGGATTCCGAGGAAATGAGCTTGCGTGGCGAGCGCGCAGGTGGAGTTCACTGGAACACTTCAAACGAGTACAGCAGCAATGGATGATCGTGGCACTCATCGTAAACATCGCGCTGATATTCGTTGTGCCAACCATTCTCCGTTCTTAAGTGTCCGGCAGCGTTGCCGAACGCGCGGCCAGCCATTCTCCGCTCAGGTTGATTGCCAGTGCTAGCAATCCCAGCATGACTCCCGGCCATATGAGCAACCACGGTGCCACTGACATATAGGTCTGCGCCTCGCCCCCCAGCAGCCCACCAAGTGTCAACCTGCCTGCAGAGGCACCAAGAAACGCAAGCGCTGATTCGATGAGTATCGCTGCACTCACCTGGCTCGCTGCAACGATTGCCCATGAACCCATCGTGTTCGGAATAATGTGCTTGAACACGATGCGCGACCTGGATGCTCCGCCTGATCTAGCCATAAGAACGAACTCGGCTGTCTGCAATGACAATGCCGACGATCTTGCCACGCGTACCGACAGTGGCATGAATGCAACAGACATCGCCATCGCAAGTCCCCAGAAAGAGCCGCCGGTGCTGGCAACAACAGCCAGGACTAGCACAAGCAACGGTAAGGCCATCACCGTGTCCACCACCCGCTGCACCAGCGTGTCGGTCTTTCCTCCAAGATAACCACTGATTACCCCGACCAGGCCGCCACCAATACAGGCAACAACGAAGATGATCGTAGCCGTGGTAAGTGAGTTCCGGATGCCAACCCCTATCCGGCTCAGCAGATCCCTTCCCAACTGGTCTGTGCCCATCAGATGGTTACCAGACACGGACATGAGGCGGTCCTCAAGGCGCTGTGTATCCGGGTCATGCCCCGAAATCATCGAATAAAGAACGACTAAACCCACGAGTAGTGATGCTGCAAATGCCGCGCTGCCGATTCCACGTGACCTGTTCTTTGCGTTGAAAACACTCACGCCCCGCCTCGCAGACGTGGGTCGAGCAACGTGTACATAATGTCGACCAGCAGGTTCATCCCTACGGCAGAAACGGCAAATATCACGGTCAGTGCCTGGACCACGGGAAAGTCACGCGCAAGCACAGCACTGACCAGTGACCTCCCCAGGCCGGGCAAACCAAAAACCTGTTCCACCACGACTGCGCCACCAAGCAGGAAGACTGTTTCCGCACCGATCACTGTCACAACAGGTAGGAGTGCTGTTCGAAATCCATGCCTGCGAAATGCGACATCCAGCGCAACACCCTTTGATCGAGCAAACACAAAATGGTTAGATTGGGTCGCACCAATCGTGGAAGCGCGTGTCATCCGCATCAAGATTGCACCTGGCCGCAAGGCAAGAACCAGTGCCGCCGGGAGTACGGAGACAAGGTTCGCCCTGGGTGCAACGCCCAGCGGTTCGAAACCCAGCGCAAGAAAGTGACCTGTCCAACTTGCGACCGCAACAATGAGAAGCAACGCTATCCAGAACGTAGGGACAGACAATGTCAGGAATGCGATCGATCGCAATCCTGTGTCGATTGCAGTACCGGCCATTCGAGCACCGGCCAGCCCTCCCGAGATGCCAAACGCAATAGAGAAAAGCACTGCGAACAGAGCCAGTTCAACGGTAACGGCGACCCGTGGGCCAAGGTGATCGAACACAGGACGCCCCGTGGCCAGGGATGTGCCTCCATCAAGCCTCAACATGCCACCCAACCAGGAGGCGTATTGCACAGGCCAACTCCGATCCAGGCCGAGTTCACGCCTTTGCTGGTCTATCTGAGCAGCGGTAAGCCCACCTTCGCCGAGGGAACCAGCAACAGCTGCGGATACCGCATCACCCGGGGCTACCTGCAGTAGCACGAATGACACCAGGGTCACGAGCCATAGCGTTGCCAATCCGAGCACCAGCCTGCGAGCGAAGTAGGTCATCCAAGGCTAACCTCCGGGTTCGATGTATACCCTGCTGAGGTTTCTGGCCTGGTAGAGACTTGATCCGCCGGGTTCCATTCCCACGACGTTGCTCCACACAGGTGTCCTTCTGTTGCTCCATTGGAACCAGACCTTGGCATCCTGCTCCCAGATCAGTTGTTCAAGACCCCACAGCATTTCGGCTCTACGATCAGGATTCATCTCAAGGCTCTGCAGGCGAATCAACTCGTCGATTTGTGGATCACATAGGCCCGGATAATTCTCCACACCGCTACAGGAGTAGTGCGAAGGCAGGATGGCATCCGGGTCATCAAGCGCAAAAGAATGACTGTGGCCCAACATCTCGAAATCGCCACTGGAAATCAATTCCTGGTATGCCACCGCTTCTACGGGTATCACCTTGACCTCAATGCCCACCTGAGCAAGTTGTCCAGCTACGAACTCTGAGAGTGTCTGGAAAAACGGATTGGCCCGCGTGTGAATGGTTGTCGAAAAGCCATTCGGGAACCCTGCTTCCGTGAGTAACCTGCGCGCTTCAGCACGATTGGCTGTCACATCTCCGTATCCCGGCAGTTGTGAAACAAGATCGAGCGGCAATGCGAACTGGCTACCTGGGGGAAGAATTACACCCTGGTACCCCTGCCCAAGAGCAAGATCAGCATCAGGGCGAGAGATCGCCAGGTTTACCGCGCGCCTGACACGTAGATCATCAAATGGAGCCTTGTGCAGATTCATTTGAACCGTGTTCCCGCCTGCGGAAGGCGTCCGAAACACAGTTATCCTCCCGGTGAAGTCATTTTCCAGAGATTGCGCCTCGGCATCGGTAATGATCGCAATGGTGTCCACCTGGTGCGATTTAAGCGCTGCCAAACGCACAGCCGGTTCCGGCATGACGTAAAACTCGACTGCATCCAGGTACGGCTCATCTGGCATGTAATAAACGTCGTTGCGTGCAAGCCCATAGCGAGACCCCCGGATGACTTCACCAGAGCGAAACGGCCCGGTGCCCACAACCGACTCAAACAGCGTCATCGACGGTGGATTCAGTGCATCGGTCGCATGGCGCGGGTATATAGAAACGTAGGTACTCGCAAGGTTCGGCAAGAACGAGGCCGCTGGAGAATCGGTCCGGACGACGAGTCGGCCATTCTGTTCTGTGACCTGAAATGGATCAGAGATGTACTTGCCGATAGCACTGGCACGACCCGGTGCGATACCCGCAGGAGGGTCAATCGCACGGCGCAGGCTGAAGACAGCGTCGTCCACAGTGAACGACGTCCCATCGTGCCAGGTCACGCCCTCACGCATGTCAAATGTCCAGGTCACACCATCCGAACCCACTGACCATGTCACGGCAAGATCAGGCTTGATGGCCGAGTGGTCTGACGTGGACACTGTGATGACCTGCGACAACATTGGGCTGCACGGATGCACCGACTGGTAGCTCAAAGCGCTGGCCGAATGAAGGTCACAACTTGCCGGGTCAGACGCCTGGGCTATGCGCAGCGTCCCGCCGCGAATATGACTATCCGCGGGATTGTGAACCTGGCCAACTGTGGTAGAAGTCGAAACAGGTGTTGTCGTAACACTCGGTACAACCGTAATACCTGGCACATCGGTTTCGGACGTGCAGCCTGAAACGCCTATGCCGGCAACAAAGACCAGTGCCAGTAATAGCCAGATGGCAAGACGCGCTGAAGGAAATATGAGCGGGACCAAGTAGTCACCATGCCCACAGACTTCGATATTGAAGTCATAGGACGGGATTAGTTAGTTAGACCACCCGCCTGACCGATTCACCCCATTTACCAGCATGGCTTGCTGACATTTCCTTGAAGTGATCTCGATATTCGTCAGAGTGAATAGGCGGTGTCGTCATTATCACGGCATCTTCGTTATTGTCCGCGTAGTAGCGTTTCCGAACGCCTACTTCGCGAAAGCCGTATTTATGGTACAAAGCCCGCGCCACCTTGTTGGAGCTGCGGACTTCCAGTGTTACTACCCTGGCATTTCGGTCCATCGCATCCTCAACGGCCGCTATCAACAAGAGCTCACCAATACCTTTTCGACGATCACCGGGACGGTTACCGATGATGACGATGTGAGTTTCGTCCATTACGAACCACAGACCGACAAAACCAACAACGTACTCCTTCGGCAATTTCTCTCGTTGCCCACCCACGGTCTGGTAAAACATTCGTAACGGCAGGCGCGGAAGCCCAATTATTCGTCGAAACAGGTTTCCCGGACGACGCTTGCCGCGCAATCCATCCGGCCCAAGTGCAATTTCTTCTTCAGTCCAATCTCGGACTGCAAGGAGATACAGCGTATTTGACCGCTCCACTTCTCGGCGGAACCGGGTCGGCGGGAATAACGTCGGGAACGCGAGTTGTTCAACCGTCTCCATGTCAGGAACGTCTTCGACAATCGCCGGACGAACCCTGTGGATATTTGGGGGCACTACTTCAGGCTCCGGCTCAGCGAACAGCGCAGCCAGCTTGCCTTCCGGATCCAGCAGTTCGAGTGCATCGCCCTGCGACAAGAGGTTCCCCCATGAACTTCAGCAACTTGCGGTCCAATGATGCAGATAAACGGAAATGCATCTTCAATTGAGGCTCGATATTACCAGTATGTATCTGCATTTTGGTGAACACCTCGCGGCCACCACAAAGACGACGTGGTGAAAACTCGCGACCACAAGACGAGCACTTTGACTGAACTGTGCGCTTATACTTGCCAGTCGATGCAGGTACCTCTTTAACTTGATTCTTCCTGTGCCGCGAGGATTCGGCATTTTCCTCCACGGTAACTGGTTGTTGCGAACGAAACGTTCGCCGATGGCAGGTGTGTGACGACGTCCAGCCCACAGATAACCACCACTACCCCTGGGTCTAAAGCCACTGGGGGAACCAAGCCGCGTCACACCACGGTTGTACGTATCACGGCGATGGCCCTCCGCTACCGCTCGCGCATGGCCCTTGCGCTGATCACCATAATCATCGGAACAGCTTTCACCCTGTGGATCCCCCGCCTGCTGGGAGGCGCTATCGACGACGCGCTTTACTTCCTGGATGGAGCTACCCCGGACAAAGGTAAGGCACAGGCAGCGCTGCTCAAGGCGGCACTGATCCTGTTTGGAGCCAGTGTCCTTCGCGGGTCCTTCACCATGGCCCATAACTACCTCGGTGAATCCATTGGGCAGCATATGGGCTACGAGTTGAGGATGGCCTATTACCGCAAGCTGCAGCGCATGAGTTACAGCTACCACAACCATGTTCACACGGGCGACTTGATGACCCGAGGCATGCTCGACATCGAAGGCGTCAGGCTTTTCGTCAACACAGCGCTGCTTCGGGTATTCCTTCTTGCGATATTGATTGGCGGCGGAATGTACCTGATGCTTTCAACCGACGTTGTACTCGGTTTCATCAGCCTCAGCTTCGTACCGATAGTGGCATGGAGGGCGATCGCCGCTCGATTGAAACTCAGGAGAGGCTGGACGGAACTTCAGGAGCGTTTGTCTATTCTCACCCGCGTAATGGATGAGAATCTTGCTGGCATACGAGTGGTTCGCGCCTTCGCAGCGCAGGACTACGAGATGCGCAAGTTCCACAAAATATCTGACTCAGCTTTATCCCTGGCCAACAACTTGATCGGGATTCGTGTCAGGAACACAACGTTCATGACCTTCACGTTCCTCATCACCGTCACGGTTGTCCTGTGGATCGGTGGACTCAAGGTGATCGACGGCAACCTGACTGTCGGTGAACTGGCACAGTTCCTTGCCTTCATGTTCATCCTCCAGATGCCTGTACGGCAGCTAGGCATGATGGTGAACGGGTTTGCGCGGGCGCAGACATCCGGGACTCGGCTTTTCGAAATCCTTGACCTTGATCCTGCAATCAAGGACAAACCGGGTGCGCAGCCGGTGGAAATAACCGAAGGTGTTCTCCGGTTCGAAAATGTCAGCTTTGCTTTCATGGATGAGTTCGGAGACGAGCAGGTTCTGCGCAACATTTCATTCGAAGCGAAACCCGGCCACACCATTGGAATAGTTGGACCGCCAGGAAGTGGCAAGTCAACGCTCGCCCACCTCGTACCTCGTTTTTACGATGTAACAAGCGGCCGTATAACCATTGATGGCCAGGATATTCGTGATGTCCAACTTGAGTCACTCCGGCACATCGTCGGCGTGGTTCAGCAGGACACCTTTATGTTCACCTCGTCTATCGAGAACAACATCGCATACGGTGATCCGTGGGCAGAGAACGAGACTATCCACCGGGCGACAACGCAGGCGCAGCTGCACGACTGGGTACGGCGATTGCCACGACAGTACGACACTCTTGTTGGGGAGCGCGGGGTTTCGCTATCCGGTGGCCAGCGTCAACGCCTGTCGATCGCCCGCAGCCTGCTGCTCAAGCCAAAGTTGATCATCTTTGATGATTCGACGGCGGCCATTGACGCGGCAACTGAACAGCGGATCCGTGCTGCATTGAAAGAGATCACCAGCGAACGAGCCGTAATCATCATCTCCCATCGCCTGAGTTCATTGATGCACGCCAACGAAATCCTGTTCCTGGACAAGGGGACAATTGCCGAACGCGGATCGCATGAAGAGCTGATAGCGCGAGGCGGACAGTATCACGACCTCTACGAATTGCAGATCAGGCCCGGAGACGACGCAATCGACCATGTAAACAACCCGGCAGCAGACCCAGGGAGTGACAATGGCGACGCCTAGCGAATATTCGTCACCCCAGCGTGGCCGCCAGCGCCCGCCGCATGCAGTGGTTGGCTCACAGGTTGAGCGCGACGAAGAGATGTTCGGCAAGGCCTTTAACGGCCATGTGATGCGACGTTTCAGCGGGTACCTGCGTCCCTACCGCCTGCTGCTGGTAGCCGCTGTTGCCGCGGTGCTGGTATTCACCGGTACGCAGTTGGCCGTGCCAATCGCAATTCGGTATGCCATTGACAACGGCCTCAAGTACAACGCCACTGACAAGTCACTCCTTGAAATAGCGGTGATTGTCCTTGCGGCTGTCGTCGTTCTGAACTACCTGGCCAACTTCCTGCAGGAAATCATCGTCGGCCGAGTAGCAGAGCGTGTGCTGTTCGACCTCCGAGAAGCGATGTATTCGCACCTCCAGCATGTTTCCCTTGGGTTCATGGACCGCACCGAAGTTGGAAGATTGATGTCCCGCCTCCAGGGTGACGTTGCAGCACTCCAGGAATTCCTGGAGACGTCTGTGTTCGCCATCGGTGACTTCGTGCTCATCACCGGTATTGCAATCGTTCTGGTTGCCGTTGACTGGCGGCTTGGCCTGTTAACCATGTCGGTGGTACCGGTATTGCTACTAATACGAATTGTGTGGCTGCCGAGGGCGCGCAATGCGTTCATGGGAGCACGCGAGAGCAGTTCCCGCCTGAACGGAGCACTTGCCGAAGGAATAAACGGCGTCCGCACCGTGCAAAGCATGAGCCGTGAGGAAGTCAATGCTTCGTTGTTCGAAGAAAAAGTCGATGCGAACCTGAAAGCACAGCTAAAGGGAACGCGTTACGGCCAGATCATGATCCCCACCGTCGACACCCTCACCGGCATCGCCATGGCCATCATCATTCTGATCGGTGGTAACTTCGTGCTGGATCGCACGCTGGACGTTGGTGTGATGGTGTTGTTCGTCCTGTATGTCCAGCGTTTCTTCGACCCGATCCGCGCCTTGACGATGCAATATTCAGTCATGCAGCGCGCAATGGCATCCGGCCAGCGCATCTTCGAAGTGCTGGATGTTCCCTTTGATGTTGAAGACAAGCCCGACGCATTGCCGCTGGAAAACATCGACGGTTCGGTCGAGTTCAAAAACGTCACGTTCGGATACAACAGAAACCAGCCGGTCCTGCAAGATGTCAGCTTCCGAGTGAACCCCGGCGAGACGGTTGCACTTGTCGGCCCAACTGGTTCCGGCAAGTCCACGACAATGTCGCTGGTTCACCGCTTCTATGACGTGTGGGAGGGCCAGGTGTTAATCGGCGGGCACGATGTTCGTGACGTGACGCAAGAATCTCTCGGCCACCAGATAGCTATGGTTCTGCAAGAGCCATACCTGTTTTCGGGCACGATTCTTGAAAACATCCGCTACCGGAAAGAAGAAGCATCCCGTGAAGATGTAGTGGAAGCAGCTCGCGCAGTGGGAGCGCATGAGTTCATCATGCGATTGCCGGATGGTTACGAAACGTCACTGGAGCAACGCGGTGGCAACCTTTCACTGGGCCAACGCCAGCTGATCAGCTTCGCTCGCGCAATCGTTGCCGATGCCAAGATCCTGGTGCTGGACGAGGCAACAGCAAACATCGACAGCTACACGGAGATGCTGATTCAGCAGGCCCTGGCTCGATTACTCCAGGGCAGAACCGGCATGGTTATCGCCCACCGGCTTGCCACTATCAGAGGTGCAGACAGGATCATCGTGTTGCAGGACGGCAAGATCATCGAGGAAGGCAACCACAACCAGCTGATGGCGCTGGGCGGACTGTACGCAAGGTTGTACTCGATGAACTACGCGTCATTCGACGACATTCCTGACGAACTGATCCAGTCAGCAATCCGGCAGGGAAACGAAACCTCCACCTAGACCGGGTCATCCAGGGAACCTGCACGCAGCTAGAGAAACCGCGTCTGTTGTGGGCCGCTCTCGGAATCGAGTCCCGGCAGTTCAACACCGGCATGCTTAGCACCGGCAACTGTGGTCTTGCGCCCCTGCGTTGTCCGAAGGATGAAGCCTATTTTCAGCAAATACGGCTCGACAACATCCTCAAGCGTCTGCTGCTCCTCGTTCAGTGTGGCCGCAAGCGCGTTCACACCAGCAGGGCCACCGTTGTAGTTTCGGGCGAGGGTCTCAAGATACAGCCTGTCCAGCCTGTCCAGTCCTAACCTGTCGACACCTTCGAGCTTGAGCGCCTGGCGAGATATCTCCTCAGTTATGGCACCATCGTGCTTCACCTCGGCGAAGTCGCGCACCCGGCGCAGAAGTCGGTTGGCTATGCGTGGAGTACCGCGTGAGCGTCTCGCTATCTCCGCTGCCCCAGTCTCCGTGATATCGACCCCAAGAATACGGGATGATCGCAACACAACTTGAGCAAGTTGCTCGTCCGTGTAGTAGTCGAGGTGATAAACCAGCCCGAACCTGTCACGGAGTGGTGCGCTCAGCATGCCCACCCGCGTTGTCGATCCGATCAGCGTGAACGGCTGCAATGGCAGGTTGATCGTCTTGGCAAAAGCACCTTGCCCCGTGGTGAAATCTACTCGGAAGTCCTCCATGGCCGAATAGAGGTACTCCTCCACGGCACTGGAAAGCCGGTGAATTTCATCAATAAACAGCACGTCTCGCTCACCGAGATTGGACAGTATCCCGACAACGTCAGCCGGACGCTCCATCGCAGGGCCTGAAGTGTGCACAAGCCGAGAGTCCATCTCCTTAGCGATGATGTGGGCTATCGTCGTTTTGCCAAGCCCCGGCGGGCCATGCAGTAGGACATGGTCGATAGCTTCACCGCGGCGGCTGGCAGCACTTACGGCGACCGAGATGCTGTCAACAACAAAGTTCTGGCCTACGTATTCGTCAAAGCGGCGTGGCCGCAGAGCATTACCCAGTCGGTCATCGTCAGATGTGCGCGCCGGGTTGATTGCCGATGAGCGCTCGACTTCAGGAGATACGGTTGGTGGAGCGGCGTCAACCTTCTTGGACCGCGGAGTCTTCGTTGCGGGCTTATCAGCACTGCCGCCAACAATTTTCTCTCGGCCGGTTTTCGCCACGGTAAATTACTCTCCTGCCGAAAATGCTGCGCGCGTGGCTGCCTGCGCCCTGAACACTTCGCGCATCAAGGCCTGTGAATCTTCCGCTGCATCCGGGTTGCGCCGCACCGCTGCATCTACCTGGTCACGGGCCTCCGCTGGCCTGTAACCCAGTGCGACCAGCGCATCGACAACCTCGACCTGCATACTGGTGACAGGCGTCGCTCCATTCGAACTCCCACTACCCGAAACTCGCTCGTCGCGAAGCAGTGCCGTGGACGCAACTTTACCCTGCAGTGTTGCGATGATCTTCTGTGCAGCACGAGCACCGATACCGGGAAGCTGGTTCAGCAGGCCCGTATCGCCATTTTCTATGGCGGCAGCAATGGTGGAAACAGGGAAAACCAGCGCAGCGGCAGCCTTGGCAGGACCAATGCCTTCAACCTGTATCAACTGCTCAAAAAACCGCTTTTCACTCTCATGCAAGAACCCGACCAGGTGCGGCCGCGGCTGTCGCTCAGTGACGTGGTAATACAACTCGAATTCAATATCAGAGCCAACACCAAGACCGCGACCAGTGATGGAGTTGTATACGTAGGCCGGAAGCTGCACTTCGTACCCTATGCCGCCAATCAGCACGATGGCAGACGCAGGTTCGCGCTCCAGCCGGTGGATCGTTCCCTTGATATAGGAGATCAATCAGGTCAGTCCAATCATCAATTACCGTATGAAATCAGTGAACCCGCGCGCCCAGGGTATTCTGAGCGGTTCATCGAGCCTTTGCCACAGCGGCCACCGCAGAACTGGATGACATTATGGCGTGACAGATCGCAATGGCAAACGCATCAGCAACGTGCTCGTTCGACGCCACTTCGTCATCCCCAAGGTGTGTCGCCACGGCTCGCATCACCTGATCTTTTCCAGCATGGCCGGCACCGGTCACAATGCTTTTCGCACGGTTCGGCTGGTAGTCAAACACCGGGATGCCCGCAGCACCGGCAGCCAGGACAACCACCCCGCGTGCATGGCCCATCATGATTGCAGTCTTCGCGAATCGTGGGTGTGAGTGCAGGTCCTCTATAGCCATCACTTCGGGCTGGAGTTCTCCAATTACCTCTACAAGTGATGAGTATATGGCGTGCAACCGTTCCGCCAGGGGAGACTTGGAAGCGGTTCGCACAACGCCACCTTCGACAACCGCTGTTCGGTTACCGTCAGTATCAATAACTCCGTAACCGGTGTTGATCAGACCCGGGTCAACTCCGAGTATTCGCATGTGCTCCCCTGGTGCAGGAATGGCGCCGAACGGCGACCCTGTGATTCTAGCCTTCCCCGCGGTGGACCTCCAACCGAATATGTCGGCTGAATACACCGGGAGTGGTTTGCAGTACACACCCGGTATGTCTACATTGACATATCCTCAAAAAAACCGCCGAGCCACCACAGGAGATCGCACGTGCGCCCACTCTATTCCGAACAGCAAGAGATGCTGGCAGCGACTGTGCGCGAATTCGCAGCCAAAGAGCTTGCCCCACGAGCTGCTGAGGTTGATGAAAGTGAACAGTTCCCGCGACAGCAGTTCAAGGGACTTGCAGAACTGGGGTTGACGGGGTTGACCATCGACGAGGCACACGGTGGATCCGGGGGAGACTACCGGGACATGATGACGGTCGTCGAAGAGGTTGGCGCAGCCTGTGGCTCCACCAGCACCATCCTGGTGACCCATGTCTCTCTCGGTTCCCAGACCATCAACCAGTTCGGTTCTACTGAACAAAAAGACCGCTGGCTGCCACCGCTTGCCTCGGGAGAAAAGATCGCTGCGTTCGCACTCACCGAACCACAAACCGGCTCTGACGCGCTCGGACTCACAACGACCATCACCGAAGATGGTGATCACTACATACTCAATGGCACAAAACTGTTCTGCACCAACGCGGGAGCGGCAGATATCTTCAGCGTTTTTGTCACGCAGGACCGTTCGGCAGGTTACCGCGGCATTTCGACCATCGTTGTGGAGCGCGGCACTCCCGGATTCACCATCAATCCACAACACGGCAAAATGGGAATGCGCGGCTGCGAAACCGCTGAACTCGTCTTCAATAATTGCCGTGTCTCAAAAGAAAACCTGCTCGGCAAACCCGGCGACGGATACAAGATCGCTCTCAAGATACTGGACTCATCTCGGATCATGATCGCCGCACAGTGCCTCGGCCTCGCCCGCGGAGCGCTGGACGCTGCAGTGGACTACGCGCGACAGCGAAAAGCGTTCGGGTCGGTCATCGGGAAAAAGCAGGCGATCCAGTTCATGCTTGCGGACATGGCTACCGAACTCGATGCGGCAAGACTACTAACGTTCCGTGCCGCCAGCCTGCACGACGCGGGACTTCCTTATGGCAAGGAATCAGCAATGGCCAAGCTCTACGCCTCCGAGGCTGCTGGGCGCATCGCCAGCAAGGCCGTGCAGATTCACGGTGGAGTCGGCTATTTCAAACCCAGCGTAGTGGAACGGATCTACCGCGATCAACGAGTGACCGAAATCTACGAAGGCACTTCTGAGATTCAGCGGCTGGTCATAAGTCGAGACATCCTGGGTGAAATGCCCGAGTAGCTTGTGCCATACATATGTGACGCTCCGCTCATCACGCGCCAGCAATTCCGTTGACGCACCTTTACCGTCGGGCGTAAACTCATCTCTTGTGCGAGTTGCATACCGTGATGGATTTGCATCCCGTACGGAGACCGGTGAGATGATTTTTAACGTTGCCAGCCTGCTTACAGGGCACGATGGTGCATTCAGGCAGACGATGATCGAACACGGTGAGGTCTTTACGGATCGCCACCGCTTCTACGAAGTCAACGGCCCGGTCAGATTGATGAGGACCGACAGGACCGTGTTGGTCACAGCATCCTTGACGGCAATAGTCGAAGACAGCTGTAGCCGATGCCTCCGCCCGGCCATATTGAACATCGAAACTGAGTTCGAAGAGGAGTTCCAGCCAACAAATCGGGACCTAGTCAGTGAACGGCCTGCACCTGTAGAGGCCGAATATGACCCAGCTCTCGTTGTGGATTCTCGGAACATGCTGGACATGACTGATGCCGTGGCGCAGTCCCTGTCCGTGGCCGTACCATTTGCTCCGCTTTGCAAAAAGGACTGTGCCGGGCTCTGCCCTGTTTGTTTCGTTGATCTGAATGTGGCTACTTGTGGTTGTGATAAAACTCCCATCGACCCGCGTTGGCAGTCACTTGCGCAATTGGGCGCTGGAACACCAAACCCGTTAAATTAGCCGTCATAGCGGCCTGAATATATCGAATGACTCCACTACCTAAAAAGAAACACACCCGACGTCAGCGCGGTAACCGCCGTGCACACAAGTCAATGGCGCTCCCAGCGCTCGCAGTATGCCCATGCCCGCGCCAGATTGCTGTCAGGCCTCACCGTGCTTGCCCGCAATGCGGCAACTACAAGGGCAGGACGCTTCCAGGCACATTCATACTGGACAATTTGATGAATAGAGGCCAAGCTGCCACTGCGGCCGCTGCTACAGAGGATTCCTGATCGCGTCCGACTGGTTCAAAGCTCCAGGAGATTCGTATCAAATGCCTACTGAGACGCCAGAAAAGTTCGCTTTCATCTTCCCCGGTCAGGCCTCCCAGGCCGTTGGTATGGGGAAAGACCTCCACCTCAACTCTGTTGCGGCGCGTGAAGTCTTCGATGAGATCGACGATGTTCTTGGCCGTAAGCTGACGGACGTTATGTTCGACGGCACTCCAGAGGACCTGACGCGAACGGAGAACGCACAACCGGCCATCACCGCCGTTTCACTCGCTTCATGGAAGGCGATGGAAGAGGCGGCTGGCAGTGCGGTGCTCCCGGCCATGACTACCGGCCACAGTCTTGGCGAATACTCATCGCTCGCAGTTGCAGGTGTTTTGTCTATCAAAGACACCGTTAACCTTGTTGTAGAACGCGGCCGCCTCATGCAGGTTGCATGTGACCAGCGGCCGGGCGGTATGGCAGCGATCATCGGCATCGACGAGCAGACGGTCGAAGAAGTCTGCCGTGAGGCCGGAGCTTACATTTCGAACATCAACACTGCTCAACAGATCATCATCTCCGGTGACCACCAGCGCCTGGCCAGGGCAATCGACCTGGCATCTGCTCGTGGCGCGAAACGTGCGATCCCACTCTCGGTCAACGGTGCATTCCATTCGGGCCTGATGGCCCCTGCCCAGTCCGGCCTCAACGACGTCTTGGATTCACTGAACTTCAATGATCCTGAGGTCCCGATCGTTGGAAACGTGACGGCTACCGCTTTGACCACAGGTGCTGAGGTCAAAGACGAACTCAAGCTTCAGCTGCAGTCATGCGTACAGTGGAACAACTCGATCCAGTACATGGCAGACAACGGCATCAGCGAATTTGTTGAAGTTGGTCCGGGCCAGGTCCTATCGGGAATGGTGAAGCGGATCGTCCCCGGTGCAAAAACCCGGGCCGTCGGCGACTTTGATTCTGCTCAAAACTTCGGCCGGGGCTCCTGATCCCCAGGCATTTCCGGAAATGAACCTAAATTTGGCCGACAAAGACCAATCACCGGCTGAGCCCGGCGCGCTTCTCAGCGAAACAAACGATTCGGCTGAAAATGCCGAATTGACCGACAAGCTTGACCGGCTTGTTGGAGGTCGGACGATCAGCGAAACATCTCCAACCATCCCACGAGGCCAGCGTGGAGCACGCGCTGCCGCTTTGCAGGCGCTGTTCGAAGAAGATATGACCGGGCATCCGGCATTGCGTTCACTACACAACCTGCTGACATTTACTAAACTTTCGCGGGTACATGCTGCACAGGCAGAAGCGTTGGTGCGGTCAGTCACGGCCAACCGGGAAGCACTGGACAAACGCATGGCGAAGGCAGCGACCAGTTTCCCAGTGGAGCAAATGGCGACAGTCGATAGAAACGTGCTCCGAATAGCGCTTACCGAAGCGGAGAATTCACCGGCCGGAGTCGTAATAAACGAAGCCGTGGAACTGGCAAAGCTATTCGGTTCCGAATCATCCCCAAAATTTGTCAACGGCGTGCTCGCTGCTCTGCTACGATAAAGCGCTGTCGCGCCGGGACCAAGTCTGCCTGGCTGTATATATTGAATGACTGACCTGAACGGATTGGCGCTCAAGGGAGTGCCCGGGTTCTGTCTTGGCCCTGGAGGTACACAGAAAAATGGCGAGTGTTCTGGACCGGGTCCGTGAGATCACGGCTGAGAAATTGAGCGTGGAGTTGGACGAGGTCAAGGCTGAATCGTCTTTCACCGAAGATCTGAATGCTGACTCACTGGATGTCGTCGAATTGATCATGGCGATCGAAGAAGAGTTCGGCTTCGAGATCTCAGATGAAGATGCTGAAGGCATCAAGACGGTCAACGATGCAGTTGCCTACATCAAGGGTCGAGGCATCGGCGACTAGTAATGTCTTGTGCCTCGTCACCCGGCACAACGCGTGCCATGTGACGGTTGGATACGAGACCTTTGCGAATCCTGTGAGGCGGGCTTTCTGGCCCGCCTCTTCGCGTTTCTTGACCGGTGCAATAACCTGTTATGGCTTCATCAGGTCAGGAATTGGAAACAGAAATGACAGGTAATTCCCACTCGTGGGCATCTGTTGGCGAGATAGCCGCAGAAGTCATCGCGTGTGAACGATGTGCGCTGTTTCGGACCCGCACGCTGGCAGTACCCGGTGATGGCTCGCCATCCGCTGCGGTCCTGTTCATCGGTGAAGGCCCGGGCCAGAACGAAGACGAGCAAGGACTTCCATTTATTGGGAGAGCCGGCAAGCTGCTCGACAAACTACTGGCTGAAGTCCCATTGAGACGGTCCGATGTGTTCATCACCAATGTGGTCAAGTGCCGCCCACCTGGGAATCGTGACCCGGAGCCGGATGAAGTTGCAGCCTGCATGCCATACTTGAAGGCTCAAATTGAACTTATCGACCCGCGTGTCATAGTCACGCTGGGTAGACATTCGATGCTACGGTTCTATCCAGAAGGAAAAATATCCAACGACCACGGGCGAATCATCCCCATTGGTAGCAGAGTGTTGTTGCCGCTTTATCATCCCGCTGCCATCCTGCGGAACCCTCGCCTGAATGAGCCGATGCTGGCGGACATCAAACGAATTCCCGAAGCTGTACGGGAGTCACTACTCCTTCGCCGTCCAACCACACCAACGCATGTCAGGCAGGATGCCGAGACACACAACGATACCCAGCCTCTTGCCAACGACGTGGAACAGCGACCATTGTTCTAACGCCGGGATGTATCCCGGCATCCTGCTGGCTCCTACTCATGTGCCAGCAGCCGTGTAGGCCCGAAAGGCTCACACTTTCCGTCATCCACACGTAATGCTTTTACGCGCAACTTTCAATTAGATTAGTAGTCTCAATGCCAACTAAAAAGACCAACCAACTCCCGCCGCTCCGCATCCTCCCTCTTGGAGGACTGGGTGAAATCGGCAAAAACATGATGGTCGTCGAGTATGACAACGATATTGTCATCATTGACGCCGGAGTCCTGTTTCCTGAGGTGGATATGCCGGGGATCGACGTTGTCATCCCTAACATGGATTACCTTGCAGACAATGCAGACCGCGTTCGTGCCCTGCTTATCACGCACGGGCATGAAGACCACATCGGTGCGGTTCCCCACTTGCTCAAACGGTTGAACATACCGGTCTATGCGCCAAACATGGCGATGGAGCTGATTCGCCAGAAGCTCAAGAACGCCGGACTTTTGAACGGTGCTCAACTTCACCGCGTTAAACCCGGAGACCCTGTAAAGGCCGGAAACCTGACGGTGGAATGGTTCGATGTCTGCCACAGCATTCCAGACGCATGCGGTATCGCCATCGACACCCCGCTCGGGAAGGTGATTCACACCGGTGATTTCAAGATCGATCACGATCCCATGGTTGGAGAGCCGAGTGACCTTCGCCATCTGGCACGGATTTGCGGTGACGGCGTATTCCTACTGATGTCAGATTCGACATACTCGGAGGAAGAAGGAAGTTCAGAGTCCGACCGGTCCGTTACCGATGGCCTGTTCGGTCTGATCGCAGACGCCCCCGCACGAGTGATCATTTCCAGTTTTGCCTCACAGATCGCCCGTATCCAGATTGTGGCGGATGCCGCTGAGGCGTTCGGTCGAAAACTGGTGATCCTGGGCCGCAGCATGATCGAGAACACTCGACTTGCCCGCGAACTGGGACATCTGCGGATATCAGGAGACCTCATCATCTCAGCGGCACAGGCTGAGGCGCTGCCCGGCAACAAGGTCATCATCATGACCACCGGCAGCCAGGGTGAGCCATCTTCCGGGCTTGTGCGAATGTCACGAGACGAGCACCGAGAGGTATCGATACGTGATGACGACACGATCATCCTCTCTGCGAACACAATCCCCGGTAACGAAGTAGCCGTCAACGACTCAATTAACGATCTCGTTCAGAACGGCGCAAAAGTCATCACGAACCGCCAGGCTATGACGCATGTTTCCGGCCACGCACGCCGAGAAGAGTTGCGGCTCATACTGAACATGGCTCGCCCGCAGTACTTCGTCCCCGTGCACGGTGAATACCGCATGCTGAAAGCACACGCCGACCTCGCCGTAGATCAGGGTGTGGCACCGGATAATTCTCTTGTACTCACGGACGGTGATGTGCTGGAATTAACAGCAAACGAAGCGTTCATCGTTGATCGACAGGTTGCCGGCCACATTTTTGTTCATGGACTGGGACTCTGGGACGAGGCAGGAAACGTAGTAGTAGAAAGACGCTCTCTCGCAAGGGAGGGAATCGTCACCGTTTCCATAGCGGTAAACAGGTCTGCCAGGAAGATCGTGGGCACACCGAAATTCACGTCCGTGGGATTTGTCCACTCAGCCGACGCCGAGATGATGTTCGATGACACACAGGCCGAATTGCGACCTGTCCTCGAACGGTTCACTCGAGAGAATCTCGATTGGAGCGATTTCGAAGGCCTGATCCGTGCAACCGTTGGTCGATACCTGACTCAGCGAACCAAGAGAAGGCCACTAGTGATACCGGTGATACTTGACGTCTAAGGCCACAAGAAGAGTCGCCAAGAGCCCTGCCCGGTCGCAGGGTAAGTTCGGCTTGAATCTCGGCGGCTTAGCTCCCTTCGGGTTGAAACTGGTTGCCAGGCATCCGATACGTGTCATCGTGATCCTTGCACTGACGGCGGCACTACTCGCTTTGCCTGCCCGCGATTGGGCGCTGGAGATGTTCGGTTGGTCAGCGGTTCCGCTTGCCATCTGGACTGTTCCAGTCCTGTATGTCCTGTCCGGTCGTCCCATCACCCTTATACGCCAGTGGCGGCTTGTACTTGCAGCCGCCCTGCTGGCAGCCGCAACCTCCGGTGCTCTCGGAATGGTCTCTGCCGGGTTCAGCAGCCACACGGGCGAGTCACTGGGTGGAACTGTCGGCGTATATATATCGCTGCGACCTGCTGAATGGGACCGCTTCAACATCACCACGCTGGAATATGCAGCGGCTGGACTCCGTGTAGCCGTACTGGTGATAGCCGCAATAGCCGTCTTTGCTCCGCGTTTCAGCTGGGCGATAACAGTAGTCAGCTCTCGCTACACGTGGCGCAGCGCAAGGTTTACCGGCCGGGTCACAGCAGACGCTCACAGGATGTGGGTAGACCGGCAGGATCGGCGTCGCGCAGAGAAGCTGGCCAAACAAGAACTCAGGGCTGCGGAAGCCGCAGCGGCCACAATAGCCGAACTCAACATGGTTGACGATGATGAAGAAGCTCCTGAGCCTGTAATACACGGTGTAACAGCCACGGAGGGCTTTGAGAGCGAACTCCTTGGTGCAGACGAAACGGAAACACCGCCCTGGGTTGAAGACGACACAGATCAAACAGACACCAACCCGATGGACAAGTCCCTGGCATTGCGCGAGTTGTCTCAGGCCGTCAGCCCATCCCAGCCGACGCTGGCGCCAGACATCTTGTCCACCGCAGTGTTGAGCCGGGCGGCATCCCAGTTCAACTGGCCGCAGCCAAGATTGAACATATTGCAGAAGGCCCCGGCAGGTGGTGTTACCGAAGATGAGATCAAGAACAGGCGAACCTTGATCGAAACGACGCTTGCCGACTACGGTATCGACGTCAGCGTCGCACAGGTTTTCGCCGGCCCAACCGTCACCATGTACGGACTGAAACCCGGCTGGCAGGGAACCAAGAGCGACGCTACTGCTGGCAAGCGAGTCAGGGTCGACATGATCCTCAACCGCGAAAAAGACCTTGCGCTTGCACTCGCATCGCCAAATATCAGGCTGGAGCCTGTCGTTCCCGGTGAATCCGTCGTTGGTATCGAAGTACCCAACTCTCGACCAACCCCGGTGACGCTTCGTTCAGTGATGGAATCCGAATCCTGGAAACGGTTTGAGGAAAAGGCACAACTGCCTGTTCCACTGGGATTGGGAAGCGGCGGCGAACCGGTATTTGCTGATCTTGCGAAGATGCCGCACACACTGATTGCAGGGGCTACAGGTTCAGGCAAGAGCGTGTGCATGAACGCAATCATCACCGGTCTTCTCATGTCACGGTCACCTGCGCAAGCTCGAATGGTCATGATCGACCCCAAGCGAGTCGAACTTACACCGTATGCCGGTATTCCTCACCTATATACGCCGGTAGTGGTTGAAGCTGACCGCGCAGTCGCCACGTTGAAGGCGCTCATTGCAGAGATGATGGGCCGCTTCCGGGTGCTGGAAAAAGCTGGCGTGAAGAACATCGTGGCATTCAACGAACGCTCAGCCGAGAAGATGCCATATCTCGTCATTCTCGTCGATGAACTTGCTGACCTGATGTTGCAGGCAGGCAACGAAGTCGAGCGGCTGCTGGTCCGGTTGGCCCAACTCGGGCGCGCAACAGGCGTACATCTTGTAGTCGCCACGCAGCGTCCTTCCGTGGACGTTGTCACTGGTCTCATTAAGGCCAACTTCCCGAGCCGAATTAGCTTTGCGGTGATGTCGCAGATTGACTCTCGCACCGTGCTGGACTCACCCGGCGGCGAGAAGCTGCTTGGTCGCGGAGACATGCTGTACCTGCCTATCGACAAGGCAAAGCCGCAGCGCGTCCAGGGAGCTTTTCTGTCAGATGCAGAGATACAGTCCACTGTTCGACTATGGCAGGCGGTAAAGGGTCCAACCCTTCCTGAGCTTTATGTCGAGATGCCGGACGAAGCGATTGTTGACAGTGAATTTGATACATCTGACGATTCCCTGCTCGAAAACGCCCGCAACATGGCACGCGGTCAAAAAACACTCTCGATTTCATCCCTGCAGCGCAAAATGAAGATCGGGTATCCGCGCGCTGCACGCCTCATGGATGAACTCGAAGAGGCAGGCATTGTCGGATCTGGTGATCCAGGAAAGCCTCGACCAGTCATAGGTGCCTGAAATCCCGGGCGGCTGCCAAAAGTCCCGGTGGCGGCTCCACACGTAATACTCAGCAAACCCTGTTCTGTTAGTGTCATTAACCAGAACAGCGAACTTCGATACGCCTAAAATAGATTTATGGCTGATACCGTCGCCTGTGCTTCGTAAACCATTGGATGCCAGTCCACCTTCATGAGTAGCATTCCTCCAATCTATTCTGACGACCACGAACATGGCCACGGTGAGCTCACGGCCATGGAGCCGCTTGAGCTCGAAGGTCTGCGCTCAGAGTGCATCGTATGTGGTGCAGACCTCACGCAATCAGCCGTGTACAAGCGGCTCCGCGTATGCCCACGCTGCCGTTACCACTACTCCATATCAGCAAGGCGCCAGATAGCCGCGCTAGCGGACGAGGGCACGTTCAAAGAGACGAGCACGTGGATTCAATCTCTCGATCCACTTGAGTTCTCGCCGCGCGCCTCTTACCGGGTCCGTCTGATCCAGGATCAGAACCGTACCGGCCTGACAGAAGCGGCAATCACGGGAACCTGCGCCATCGGCGGCACTGAAGTAGTGATCATCGTTCTGGACTTTGGATTCCTCGGCGGCAGCATGGGTCTCGTAGTCGGTGAAAAAGTCGCACTGGCACTGGAGATGGCAGCACGCAAGAAACTGCCGGTCGTCGCGGTAATCACCAGTGGCGGAACCCGTATCCAAGAAGGTGTACTGTCGCTGATGCAAATGGCGAAGACCGTCATCGCTGTCAATGCGCTGCACAGAAAAAGAGTGCCGCTGATCACAATTCTCGGTAACCCGGCGACAGGCCAGGTGCTGGGTAGTTTTGCATCACTGGCAGACCTGATATTCGCAGAGCCGGGAGCACACATCGGCTTTGCTCCGTTCCGTGAAATCCAGGAAGCGGAAGACCGCCGGATAGAGAACGACCAGTACTCCTCAGAAACATATTTTCACGCGGGCCTCATTGACCGCGTCATCGACCGCGAGCACCTGAAGCATGAACTTGCCTCCGTGCTAGACCTCGTATCACCAGAATTCAAGCTGGCAGCGTCACGCAAGACTCAACCCACCCGACCTGAACTGACCCCGCGTGAGCCGTGGGAGATGGTCCAGCTTGCTCGCAGGCCAGACAGGCCACGTGCCCGTTTCTATGTCGAACACATCTTATCGAATTTCGTAGAGATGCACGGCGACCGCGTCTCCGGGCATGATCCGTCAGTCATATTCGGTATCGCCCGTATCGGTGGCGAATCTGTAATGGTGATTGGACAGGAAAAATCCAAGCAGGTGAGCCGCAACGATCACGGCGATGTCCGGGGAGACATACAGCCGGAAGGTTTCCGGCAGGCCACCCGCGCCATGCAGTTCGCTGAACGGTTCCGTCTGCCCGTCATCACAATAGTGGACACTCCCGGCCCAAGGCTTGGCCTTGAGCAGGAGCACCGTGGCCTTGCGATTTCAATGGCGAACACTATCGACACGATGTCCCGCATCGAAGTGCCTACGATATCTGTCCTCATTGGCGAAGGTGGTTCAGAGGCTGCACTGCCGTTCAGTGTGGCAGACCGCGTCCTGATGATGCAGAACTCGATATACACGCCGATCTCCCCTGAACAGGGAGCACGTTTTGAACTAAGGGATACCGATCGCGCTCGTGACGTAGCACGGGCATTGCGCCTGACATCCGTAGACTGCATGCAGATGGGCATCATCGACGACGTCGTCGCAGAACCAGCCGAAGGTGCTCACGCATCTCCTGACGAAGCCGCAC